>JBAQLX010000731.1:0-1939 GCA_049302315.1 Desulfosporosinus sp. | reverse complement strand
TCAGACCACAATCATTTACAATGTCGCTCACGCAGATTTTGCTGAAGGCTTTTTTTGCCATCAGTCCCTTTAAGGAATTGGCAAGGGCCTGTTTTGTAATGTTTGCATCCGACATGACAAACCTCCTTTCTCCAAGCCTTATATGATTGCGCATATCTACTTGTTTGTCCTTAAATAGCTGTGATTTCCCGGATCAATGAATGTGTTATCAAAATCAGCCGCCATACCGCTAAAATCATAGAGCTCCCCGTATTTTGTGTGATGGTTGAGAATTATGATGTCAGCCGGTAAAATATCCCGTCGTATGCTTAAAATTTGACCCAACTTAACAAATGTCGGCCCCAGTTCTTCCAAAGCCAACTTCAGCCTTTTTCCTGCTGAAACTCCGGCCTTGTCGGGGGCAGTTACGGTATCTAAAAGTCTATCTTTGGGCCTTAAAGAATAATGGAGTCTAAGTTGCTTTACAAGCAATCCGAACCCATGTTTTGCAAAAACAGCAATGATTTCTTTATACCTTCTGGCACGAACGCGCCTGTAACCCATCATACCAACTCTATCCTGCGATTCCGTACTATTTAAGCAGAGGGGAAAGGAGGCATTCCTATCGTTTCATCACATAGCAAAAGCATCTTCCGATTGATTTGCGCCCTTTCCCAAGCCTGTCGCTTTTCCGGCGCTCTGAAACATGTATCCCTTTACTGTGGGCCCCCGTTTTTGAAGCATCCTTGTTCCCGGAGTACTTGCTGCATTTGTTCTCTGACAATTTCTCTGAGTTCATCTTTTGTAACAAGGTCTTCTTTTCTCGCCACATTTACATGAACCAGAGCATTAGCGACCTCACTCTGAATCAGCTTTTTCAGTTCTTCTCTCTGCTCTTCGCCTCTTTGCATAAGCTCGCCTGCAAATTGACGGGCGTCTTTTTTGGCCACCTCTCCTTTGCCCACCAATTCCTCCACCAATTCATCCACTTTTTCCCGCGAATACAAGAGAAGCCCTAACCCGATGTTGATTGACTTTTCAAATGCGTTTGACATAATACACGCTCCTTCTTAATTTAATAAACTCTCCGCCAAATTTAAGGATTCAAAGGCACTGTCCCGGTCGGAACCGAGTATTATTTGAATGGAGGCTCCGAGCAAGGTACCAAGAATTAACTCAGCTACCGTTTTCGGAGAATATTCAAGATATCTTTTCTTGATTTTCGGATCGGTCAAGAGGTTTCTTTCAAACATCTCCGTTAAATCACGAAATAAGCTGTTCAGTTGTTCTCTAAAGGATGGAATCCATAAAGCCTGTGCTATAAAATCAATAAAAAGTTTTAAAAGATTTGGCCTATCCCTGATCAGTTCTTTAACGAACCTCACGAGGGACGCTGACTTTTCTTTCTCATCCGTGGCAGATTCTAAATTTGATTCTATTTCGTGCAAATATTGGAGTATCATCATATTGATAACTTCAATGAATAGTTTTTCTTTATTCTTATAGTAGTATGTCAGTTGGCTTAGCGCGACTCCGGCTTCCTCGGCAATATTTCGCATGGATACATTGGCATAGCCTCTTGTAGAAAGACATTCAAAGGCCGTTATAAGGATTTTCTCAGATGGGTTTGTCTTATTAGTCTTTTGCTGCATGTGACACCTCCAAAATTATTGGTCGTACGTACGTCCGAATTTTATCATGATTCTTTGCCTTTGTCAAGTAACCCTGCGTTGATAATGGTTATACAGAGAGGGGTCACTCTCGCTAAGGTATTCTTCAGTGGCAAGCTCTGCCGCAATAGTTCCTGCTTTCAATACAGCAGTTTCATATTTGTGGAATACTTCCCTGAAGTTGTCGGGGCTTTTGAACTCCTCAAATTCAGGAATTTCAGTGTCAATTACAATGGGCTTAATCTCTTTCGAACCATCGGCATTTTCAATTTCAACTGTTATTTTCATCT
>JBAQLX010000730.1:0-2841 GCA_049302315.1 Desulfosporosinus sp. | reverse complement strand
TTAGTTTTGCGAGATATTATTATGAAATGTCAAGTATGGGTGAAAACATGGATGACCGCCATATGGATGCTATCTTGGAGATTGTGCTTCTTAAACATGGCACTAATATTGAGTTGCCGGATGATTTGTTGGAAATCGTTACCACATTAAAAGAAATGGGTCCCTTGGATCCAATCCTGAAACAATTTCCCGAGAGCGAAGTACAGAGAGCGTTTGAACAAATTAAATTAGATTTTGAGAAAGTAGAAAACCAATTTCAAGAATTTATGGATGAGGAATAATTTTTAAACCAAAGTTCTTGCACAACAACGTAGTCAACAATCAACATCGGTGCATAATCTGGAACATCCTTGTTCCAGTCATGGCGCATTTAACTCAAGACTCGTCCTGTGTTATGGCCCTGGTTGCCCTTATGCGTTGGCCATGGATGGCCAAGTGTCCCTGAAGCCCGAAGACACTGTCTTCGCACGTATTAACCTTCTTGCAGGAAGGCGGGAAGGGACCATCGCCAAGGATGGCTAGATGCCGTATGGCGGGAAGGGACCTTCCATGAAGCATGTAACTCAGTTATACTTTCTGACTATTACTAAAAGTGAGAGCCTCGGGCTCTCACTTTTAGTTTCTTAGCTATTGTCCATTATCATTTTCTCCCTTTGAGCTCTGCGACCCATTCAAAAACCCCAGCCTCCTCCTGGCGAAGTTCCGTTGCGCTTAATTCTTTTTTATCCAGCTCGGAAAATTGACGGACGATAGCACTTCCTACAATAACACCGTCACAGTATTCAGCCAAGCGGCGGACTTGTTCCGCCGTTTGGATTCCAAAACCTACACAGCGAGGAAGCTGAGTATGCTTCTCTAATCCGTTAATGAATTCTGTTACTTGAGGGGATATCTCTGCCTCTCCGCCTGTAATTCCATTTCGCGAAAGAACATAAACGAATCCTTGAGACACTTTGGAAAGTTCCAAAAGTTCTTCCGCCTGACTGGTCTGAGCAATTATGGGAATAAACGAAAGCTGTGTGCCGACTAAACGCTTGGTCTCTAAGCGTAAATTCGTCCCTTCTCTCCAGGGAAGATCCGGCAGGATTAAACCGTCGACCCCTGCTTCAACCGCATTCTGAACAAATTTGTCCCAACCAAAGCGAAGTAATGGATTTAGATAGCCCATAAGAAGTACAGGAGTTTCATGTGAGGCGCGAAATTTTCGGACCAGCTCTAACGTCTTGGCTAAGGTCATCCCTCCTTTAAGCGCCCGTTCTCCTGCCGCTTGAATCACGGGTCCGTCTGCTATAGGGTCACTAAAAGGTACTCCCAATTCTAAAACATCGACGCCATGGTCAGCCAACCCTTTTATCCTCCGCAAGGTGGTCTCCGGTGTAGGATCCCCCGCCATTAGATAGACAACGAGACGTGTTTTTCCCTTGGCGGGCTGTGAAAAGACTGCTTCGAGCCTTTTACTCATTATATTCTCCCCTTTCCATATACTCTTCGAGAGTTTCTACGTCTTTATCTCCTCTTCCTGAGAGATTTACGACGATGAAATGGCTTGGGGAGTATTGTGGGGCCAGTTTGATGGCATGTGCAATAGCGTGGGCACTTTCTAAAGCAGGGAGGATCCCTTCCGTCTGACAGAGAAGTTGAGTGGCCCTTACCGCTTCACGGTCGGAAACTCTAACATATTCTGCCCGCCCAATTTCTTGCAAGTGACTGTGTTCAGGCCCTACACCTGGGTAATCCAGTCCTGCCGAAACTGAGTGTGTCATCATAACCTGTCCGTCATCATCCTGGAGTAAATAACTATAGGCCCCGTGGAGGACCCCAGGGTCACCTAACGTAAGAGTTGAGGCATGTTCCCCAACGTTATCTCCTTTACCACCTGCTTCCACCCCAATTAGTTTGACAGCTTGCTCTTCCAGAAAAGGGTAAAAGAAGCCTATTGCATTGCTCCCTCCACCCACGCAGGCAATGAGGGCATCTGGAAGTCGTCCTAATTCTGTTAAAGCTTGACTTCGAGTCTCTTCTCCGATAATGGTCTGAAAATCGCGAACAATCGTCGGATAAGGGTGGGGTCCAGCCGCTGTTCCAAAACAATAAAACGTATCTTCTACCTGGGCAACCCAGTCGCGCATGGCTTCATTAATAGCATCCTTAAGGGTTCGTGAGCCAATTGTTACAGAACGAACTTCTGCCCCCAGCAAGCGCATTCGCAAAACGTTGAGATGTTGTCTGCGTATGTCTTCCTCTCCCATATAGATCACACACGTCAGGCCGAACAAGGCACACGCGGTAGCGGTGGCCACACCATGTTGACCGGCGCCGGTCTCAGCAATAACTCTTGATTTACCCATTCGTTTGGCAAGCATAATTTGGCCGAGGGTATTATTGATTTTATGGGCTCCCGTGTGATTAAGGTCCTCCCGTTTAAGATAGATTTCAGCTCCGCCCAGGTGTTTGCTCAAACGTTGGGCGTGATAGAACAAAGAAGGGCGGCCAACATAGTTTTGAAGTAAATCCTTGAATTCTAACTGGAAGGTTTTATCCAAGCGTGCGCTTTCATAGGCTTTAGTCAATTCCCGTAAGGCTGGGACTAAGATTTCCGGTACATACGCACCACCAAAATCGCCAAAGCGTCCGGCTGGCAGACCCTCTATTTTCATAACCCGATCATTGTTAGATGCTGTCATTGTTTAGCTCTCCTTTATTATTCATTGAGCGGCGACAGGGTGAAAGGCTTCCCGTAAGGCGTTGAGTTTACCAAAGGCTTGCCCAGAGTCTAAACTGTAACGCGCTAAATCAATCCCCTCTTGAATGGTATTTGCACGTTTGGCTACATAGATAGCT
>JBAQLX010000729.1:0-4195 GCA_049302315.1 Desulfosporosinus sp. | reverse complement strand
CGCAGTGGGATGGACGCCGGCGTGCTCCTTGAGGAATTGGCGGATCATGTCCTGGAAAGAAAGGCGCTGGACCGGGCTGAATTTGCCAGAGCTATATGTGGCGCACCTCAACTGCCGAGCGGTCATTATCCCCTAATTATCGATTATGGGCTGGCAAAGGGGTTGGCCCACGAGGCTTTTGGGCATGCAGTAGAGTCAGATCATATGAATGAGTCTGTACTGGGTGAAACTGGTAAACTCCGCAAGGGTCTTCGGGTAGCAAGACCGGGCGTCAATATTATCGATGGTCCGCTCCCAGGGGATTGGGCTTATCAACCTTATTCAGCCAATGGGCTCGTCAGACAAACTGTGACGATTGTACGGGATGGGGTGTTGGAAGCTGGGCTGGGGGATATTTTCTCCGCTGAAGGAGCGGGAATGCCTGTAACCGGAGCCGGTAGGGCGGAGAGCTATGGACATATTCCGCTGCCCCGCATGAGTAATATTCGGTTGTTAGTTGAGCGCGTGCTCCCTTTAACACCCGCAGAGCATTTGATGGATGAAGTTAAAACTGTGCGAGAAACTCTCCTCCAACATGGCGAGCTGATTGAGGGGGAGAAAAGTCTGCTTCTTTTGGGGTATCGTGGGGGTCAAGTCAATCCTGAAACTGGAGATTTTGTCTTTCAATGTGACGGAATTATTGATGTTGCTGATCCTGAGCTTCCAATTTATCAACCCTCGATTTTTAGCGGGAAAATACTTTCCGCCTTGGAAGCGATTCGCGGGGGGCTCGGTGAAGGATGTTATGATGCTATCGGAACCTGCGGAAAGGGTGGGCAATCCGTTACCTCAAGCGGCGGAAGCCATCGTTACCTGCTCATGGATGCCGATCAGCAAGTCAGTTTGGGAGGGGAACACGGATGAAACTCGTTGCCCAATTAGAGGATCTTTTCTATCAGGCTCAGCATACTCCAAGGAAAGAGAAACTTCGCTTGGCGGATTGGCGCATTTTGGTTCATGAATCGGAAGCGATGTCCTTAGGTATAAAAGATAATTCTCCAGGGAGTGTGTATACGCCGCCAAGTTATCGTCAGGGCGAAAACGGTGAAGTTTTCCTGATCTGGGCGGATGGCAAATGCAGTCAGGCTATGGTTCAAGTTAGATCCCATGACGATCGGGAGTATTGGCAGCAAGAATTGGAACAATGGAGACAGGCTTCCTATGCAGACCCGGATGCGGCGCATATCCCTTCTCCGGAACCCTTGCCGCTTGTAGCCGTTGAGGACCGGGCAATACAAGAAGTTATCGCCGGGGATGATCAGGTTTTATTCGATCAAATCGGGCGTTGGCTAACGGATAAACCCTCAAATGCCAAGCTGCAGGGAAGTATTCAAATGGCTTGGGGGTACCGACATGTGCGTACTTCGACAGGTCTTGCCGTTACATACCAACAATCTCAATTTATAGAGTGGTTTTCTTTCGACAGCTTGATCGGGGGCGGATTTGCCAAGCGCCGGCTATCTCGACCGAAAGAACAGGAGGAATTATGGGCACGGGCGTTGAATCTGTATGAGGCGATGCATGACGTTGCCCCGCCCGTTGGGACCCGGACGCAAGTGATCCTGGCCCCTTCTCTGACGGAGGATATGCTAGGACAGTTTATACTGCCTAATTTTTCTGGAGACCGAGTGATCGAGGGGCAGGGAGCATTTCCAAAGGAGAGCTTTCTTGAGCATATACTCGTGTTCCACCCGCACTTTTCATTACTCCTTGACCCTCTCCGTCCGCTGGAATTGGGATCTTATCTGGTGACGCCGGAGGGAGTGCCCGCAGACCGTACTGTGTTGGTTCGTGACGGAAAACTGCAGACCCCCTTTCTTCGGGTTAAAGACTCAGTGCGCTGGGGCACGAGACCTACGGCCATTCCGCAAGGAACTGCCGGGCTTTACCTTAAACATAAGGCGGAGGTTCCCTGGGCGGAGGCTTTACAGGGCGTGGAGGATGGAGTGCTTGTTTTAACGGTGCTGGGATTACATACTCAGGAGGCAGTTTCAGGGTCGTACTCACTCAGTGCGCCTCACAGTTTACGTATTTTAAAGGGTCAAATCGTCGGAAAAACGGATGTGAAATTATCAGGTAATTTCTTGGCAGATTTGGCGGCGCCAACGACAATGACGGCGGAGTCTGATCTGGATACACATCCTTATCTAATGATAACGACTGGAGTACAAACTCTTTAGGGAGGAATTATTTAGAGATGTTAGATATGCATGTTCATCTTCTCGGGCACAACGATCGGGAGGCAAACAGGGAAAACATTCGGGCGTTTTTGGATGAAGCGACCCGCTGCGGCTTAGAAGAAATTGGATTTGCCGATCATGACTATTACTGGGATCAAATGAACTTCCCTCTGATACGAGAAGTGGCGGCTGACTATCCAGGTTTAGCCGTCCGTATCGGGTTGGAGGCCGAATACCGTCCTCACGAAGAAGGAAGAATTAAACATCTGCTTGAACAGTATCCGTTTGATTTTGTAATAGGATCAGTCCACGAGTTTGACGGATGGGTTTTTGATATGCCGGAAGAGGAACCCATTCATCATAAGCAAGATGCTGATAAGCTTTACGCCCGTTATTTTGAAGTTGTGACGTTAGCCGCCAAAAGTGGGCTATTTACAACGATCGGGCATTTTGATCTTATTAAACTATTTGGAGTCAGGCCAAGGAAGGATATTTTAACGCTGGCGGATGAAGCATTAACGAACGTTGCAGAGCACGGCTTAGTCCTGGAAGTGAACACGAATGGCAGGTATAAGCCGGTTGCAGAATTTTACCCTGAGAGACGCCTGATTGAGGAAATAAGGCGACGGGGGATCGAGTTCACCTTAGGGTCAGATGCTCACAGTGCACAGGTAGTTGGTCGGGACATTGAGGAAGCGAGTCAGATGCTGCGTCAGATCGGGGTTTATTCGGTAGTTGGGTTCGCAAGTCTGGAAAAAGTAAGCTACAAACTCCGCTGAATAGGATTCCTTGACGACTATAGTCGGGAGGGAATAGACTTTACATTTCGGTGAAACACTAAAGATGTGTGTAGCTGGTATGTGAAGGAGACGAACAAATGCCTTGGATTGAAATTGAGCTTTCCCCCCGAGTAGAGTGGAACGAAGATGGCCTTGAAGATTGGACACTAGCCCTGGGAGCCTTTTTGACGGAAAAAGGCGCTGGATCAAATCCCCTGATTAGGGTGTTACCCGGGTATAATATCGTTCAATTAGGGGAAGCGGGAATCGGAGAACTTACTTTAAGCAGCTCTGAGCGGCTGGTAATATTGGACGGATTATCGCTAAAGGGAAATTTGGAATGTGATTTTGCCCGTTTTGTGGTACGTTTTGCCCGTCAAATGGGGGCTGTGGGGGTTTGTGTCTCTAATGCCAGTTCCGCGGAAAGGAGTTTCTGGCGGAAACTGGGCGGAGTTATTCAACCAGATCCAGTTCCTTTGCAGGAGTCCATTCGTCGAAGGAAAGTAGCTATAGAACATCTCTCAAACTTTAGTTTACTTGTGGCTTATGAGGGTGAGCCAGTACTATGCCTGGAACCGATTACGTGTAATGCTCATGCGTCCAGGCTCGTCAGCCTTGCTCAACGTCGGTTGGAAAAAATGTATGGCGGAACTCCGTTGGGATTTGCAAGTCGGATGGCTGTTCATTGTCCCTGGAATATTTCTCGTGAACAATGGGATGATTTCTTGTCTTTTAGCAGACTACAGGCTTTCGACTTGTTGGAAGGCCTTGTTAATACTTGTCAGGAAGGATAAGTCGCTCTAATCTCAAACGTCCTGTTCGAGTCATAGCAGGCGTATGCCAGGGAAGAGATTATTTGTTTCATATCCTATAGTTCTGTATAATAAGACAATAAGTAGATAGATAGGGGACTGGGAGGGGTGGACAATATGGCTGCAAATGAATTGGCTCATGAATTAGCGCGCACACTGAAGGAATCGGATGTATTCAAGCATTTTCTTAAATCTAAAGCAAAGGTTATGAGTGATGCTAATAATCACAAGATGATTCATGAGTTCCAATTGAAGCAATGGGAGATTCGCGAGGCTCAAATGTTAGAGACAGAGATCAGCGAGGAGAGGCAACAAGAGTTAGAACGTTTATATAGTTTGGTGAGCTTAAACCCTGCGGCAAGAGAGTATTTGGAAGCTGAGTTTG
>JBAQLX010000728.1:0-2521 GCA_049302315.1 Desulfosporosinus sp. | reverse complement strand
ATATAAAACAATTCGATGAAAATGCCAAAAACTTTGTATTACCAGATAATGAACTAGATAACCCAGATCTTTTCTGCGCTGTATATACGGGAGCAATCAAAAGAGCAAATAATCTTAGATTGCTTTTAGATGCTGCAGTATATCTAAAAGATATAGAAAACTTACGTATTTTGGTTTGGGGAGAAGGGAATGAGGTCGAAACACTCAAACAGAAAGTATCTGAACTCGGACTTGATGGAAGATTTATTTTTAAAGGGTTTGTCGAGAAAAAGTATATTCCGTCAATAGTTACTAGAAGTGACTTGAATTTGATGCATTGGGAAAGAACCTCAGTTAATAATTACGGCTATGATTATAATAAGCTATTTGATTATCTTGCTGCGGGGAAACCTGTTTTTTCAACAATTCAAAGTGGACATAGTCTGTTAATTAATAACAATTGCGGTATTGAAACAAATGGGAGGACTCCAAAAGATTTTGCGTCAGGAATTAGAATCATTTATAGGATGTCTCAGGAAGAAAAAACCGAATGGGGTACAAGAGCTCGAAAAGCAGCATTAAATTATGATTTTAATGAGCTTACGAAAAAATTAGAAAGTATAATAGAAAAGATATAAACGAGGAGAATAAACATGAAGATCCAACTGATGAATGTTCAAAGGCAGCATGAAATGCATTCAGCAGAGTACGAAGAAGCCGCTTTGAAAGTGCTTCGTAGCGGTGACTATATTGGTGGCAGTGAAATAACGTCTTTTGAAGAGGAATTTGCGGCCTATGAAGGCGCAAAATTTGGAATTTCTTGTGGAAATGGCACAGATGCAATTGTTTTAGCATTAAGAGCTTTAGGAATCGGCCGTGGCGATGAAGTAATTACGGTCTCTTGGACATTTTTTGCTACGGCAGAAAGTATTGTAGCTGTTGGTGCAACTCCGGTATTTGTTGATGTTTGTTCGGATACTTATTGTATGAACCCGGCACTCATTGAAGAAGTAATAACGGACAAGACGAAAGCTGTATTGCCGGTCCATTTCTATGGACAAAGCTGTGATATGGATTCCTTGCGCGAAATATGCAAAAAACACAGGTTGCACCTTATTGCCGACTGTGCTCAATCAGCTGGTACTCGCTATAAAGGAGAAAGAAAGAATACTCTTGGTGATGTGTCTTGCTTTTCATTCTTTCCTACAAAGAATCTTGGATGTGATGGAGACGGTGGAATGGTGTTGACTGATAATGAAGATATCACACGCGCTTGTCGCTCTTTGAAAGTGCATGGGTCTGGCAAGGATGGCTTTTGGACATTAAAGAGAGATTATGAACTCAAGGGGTTCCCGTTTCCAGAAAACATGCCTATAGGTGAAACAAAGTATTATAATTATTTAATTGGATATAATTCACGGCTAGATGCTATACAGGCAACTATTCTTAGAAAAAAATTGACTTATCTTGATGAATTTATTGAGAACCGTCGAAACAATGCAAAAATATATAATAATGCCCTGATAGGATCTAACTATGGTACTCCTAAAGAGGGTGAAGGAAGTTATCATTCTTATTACATCTATGCACTTAAGCATAAAAATGCGGCAACAATTATGAAAAGGCTTATAGCAGCAGATGTGCCGTGTGGAACATACTATCCTATACCTCTTCATCTTCAAGGAGCTTTTTTACAGCTTGGTTATAAAGAAGGAGATTTGCCAGTTACCGAAGAACTGAGTAAGATGACCTTTGCAATTCCTGTATTTCCTGAACTCTATGATGAGGAAAGAGCATATATAATTAATGAACTTAAAAAAGCAGAAATCTGATTTTCAGAGGAAAGAAATGAAATATGCATTAATTGGATGTGGCCGAATAGCGGTGAATCACGTTAGAGCTTTTGTCAAGAATGACCTTGATATTGTTGCTGTATGCGACATTGTTCTTGAACATATCAATGCATTATTTGAGAAAACTGCGTACAATAATTCATTGTCAATACCTCGTTACGATAATTATAAAAAGATGATAGAAGAACACCCAGAAATTGAGTTAGTTGCTATTGCCACTGACAGCGGAGTTCATGCAGAAATAGTACTTTATTGCATCGATCATGGTATTAATGTAATCGTAGAAAAGCCTATGGCGATGTCAATGAATGACGCTGATGAAATAATTAAACGTAGCATAGATAGAGGAGTAAAAGTTTCTGTATGTCATCAAAATCGCTTTAATATTGCAGTTCAGGAAATGCGTAGAGCAGTTGAGTATGGAAAATTTGGTAAGTTTTCTCATGGATCAATCAACGTAAGGTGGAACCGCAATTCTGATTATTACCAACAAGCTTCATGGAGAGGGAAATGGGCTTCAGATGGTGGTGCCCTGATGAATCAATGTATTCATGGTATTGATCTTCTTCGCTGGATGATGGGGGATGAAGTTGAAGAAGTATACGGTGTTATTCGCCAACAGTATCATAATTATATTGAGTGTGAAGATATTGGAATTGCAGTAATTAGATTTAAAAATGGGGCAGTAG
>JBAQLX010000727.1:0-2003 GCA_049302315.1 Desulfosporosinus sp. | reverse complement strand
CTTTAGGCTAGCGGAAACATCTTTTTATTTTGCATAATATCGAGGAGGAACTTTGCAATATGGGAAGAATTAAATAGAAGAAGTTGCGAATTATGGAATTCATTATGAAAAAGAGTCGCACGTATTTAATGCAGACTTTAGAGTATGAAACGATTCCGTCTTGGGAGGATTAAAATGATATTCTTAGAAATGGCACGGCTCACATTTGAAAAGACGAAGGTACCTTTACCGGTTGATGAAATTTGGAATAAAGGTTTAGAGTATGGCTATGCTCAGCAAGTTATGACAACAGGAAAAACTCCGTCGCGGACAAAAAGTCTCACCATGGTCAAGTAAATAATCGCTATATGTGGAATTGAAAAAGAGAGATTCTTTTTAAAACAAAAATAAGCAAATCTTACTGATAAATAATAACTGGAGGAGACACTTGTGGCAAAAATGCTATTTACACCAGTACCGCGCATCCTCAAAGATATTATTATGCTCGCCTCGCTCCGCTCGGTAGGGGTCAGGTACTTCCCGAATATGGTCGAACTCATTTAGGGGTTGGTTGATGTAGTACGGTTGAATGGCGCAAAATCAAAAGGTTGACGTATTGGTTGCTAAGATACAAAGAAGAAATATGAATCAAGCGACAATGCTAATCCCATAATATGAAATCACGTAAGATTATTGCAGGATTACAAGGTTCCAAGGGTGGAAGCAATCTATCCAGGATACCAACGAGTGTATACCTGCCGCTCATGATTTATCTGAGGTGTTCGGGAATGAAGACATAGCAGAAGGAGGCGTCTAAAGAACTGCATGCAGTTCAATAGGCACCTCCTTTGCTATGGGCAAATTGCTTACGTCGCCGGCGGATCGTAGAGATCGTTGGTGGTTGTCACACTCCTAAGCTTGGCCACATATCCTATGAGTGGAATTTGTCCCAAGGAGCGTGGATATCATGCCTGATACAGTAACTGATATAGTAACTGAAACTGATATCATCAGCGGACGCACGCCGCATGTAATCGCGGCTGAAATTAACATGATCAAATACCAGGCTGAAAGGATCTACCTTGCCGCCGCCGTCGAGATCGGAAGGCGGCCTGACGGAGGCCAAGACCTTGCTCCAGCATGGAGAATGGGGCAAGTGACTGGAGGAATCGATCGATTTTTCCCAGAGCAGAGCTAATTTTACTTCGAATGTAAACGGATTGCGCAATTTAAAAGTTGAGCCGCATAAGACCTATTTGCTGATCTTACGCGGCTTCTTATCTGAAATTTATATTAAGTTTATATAATCCTGCGCACCATAGAAGAAACGCATAATACTTACTATATTAGACTCTTCATTGATTTTATAAACAAGTAAATAATTCTTTATTAGTGCTCTTCTATATCCTTCTTTCTCCAAGCGCTTATTCTGGCATTTCCCATACATCAATGGGTTGGATTTTAGATATCCAAAGCATTTGTCAACTTCGTCAAGAAAAACTCCAGCAGCTGTGGGATTAACCAGTTCAACCGCAATATTTGAAACTATTTTATCCAGATCCTGATGGGCAAGCTCAGTAATAATCAATTTATACATTGTATTTTTCTCTTATACTTTTTAAAGAGGCTTCTCCGTCAAGCACTTTTCCTTCCTTGAGTTGTTCCTCGGCTGCTATAAGTTTATCATTTACATCAAGCATAAACATTTTTTCCTTATACATTTCCATACTCATGATAACCATATCTCCATAACCATTCTTAGTTACAAAAATCGGCTCTTTCGATTCGTGGCACATTTGTGATATCACGCTTGTATTTTTCAAATCTCGAATTGGAATAATCTGAGGCATAATCTCAACCCCCTTCGTGGCCTAATTATACCACAGTTGTATCCCATTGTCAAAATACCTTAATGGAACCAAATGTTAATTCGTGGTACCATGTAATTGATTTCTAATATTTCAAAGGTCGTGATAAATATGACTCCTCTAGATAAACCTATGGGTTCACTTTTTACTTCGAAT
>JBAQLX010000726.1:0-2334 GCA_049302315.1 Desulfosporosinus sp. | reverse complement strand
ATATAAACCTCTCTTAAGCATAATCGGCTTATTTGTCTTACCGACCTCTACAAGCAATGAAAAATTCTGCATACTCCGAGAGCCGATTTGAAGAACGTCTGTATATTCGCTTATTAAGTAAACATCTCTTGTATCGGTAACCTCCGTTATAATAGGCAATCCGGTCGCGTCTCCCGCTTTTCTTAGGTATTGCAGTCCAATTCTACCGAGTCCCTGAAATGAATAAGGAGAAGTACGCGGTTTATAAGCCCCACCACGAAGCATATTGGCTCCAGCTTTTTTTACGGCTTGCGCGGTTTCCATTATTTGTTCTTCAGATTCTACGCTACACGGACCGGCAATTATTAAAAAATCTTTCCCAACAGTAGTATTTCCTATAAGTATTTCTGTCTTTTCTCTGTCTTTTGCAAGTAACACTAACTGCAATTTTTCCATTTTGCTTTTCACTCCTTCGTTTTTACTGATAATATGCTTTTGAGGCGAATACCGCCGTATCACATATTAAATGTCCTCAGGATTCTGTATATATGCATACTCAATAACCTTTGACTTAATAGTTATGTTCGTGGCAGTTTTTGGCAATTCCAGCATCATGAATCTCCTATTTGGTTGTTGTTATATCTGACAAAGATACTTTGCAATGTCTTCTGATAGCGTCTGTGCGATTTATTTCATTACCTATTGTTTCTGTGAATAATAATGTAATAGTATACCACTTTAGCACCTTTTGACAGTGAATTTGTTTACCATCTTAAACATGAGATTGGGATTACTAAACCCGATCTAAAGAAATATGATGAAAAGTACTGAATGGCGAATCAATGAAAAAAACTCATGAGCAAAACCATTGAACTCTTATTCAAAACAGTTGCGATTACCCACTTTAGTTGTGACTATGTTAGCAAACGCCAAAACATTATGATGATTGGAAACCCTGGCATGGATAAAACAGTTCTTACGCATCGAATGGCATATTGCCATTCGATCCAATTAAAATGCAACCGATAGAGGGTTTCATTGACATTCAGTTTGTAAATGGGAATTCAATCGTTTGATGCGTAAGAAAAGTCATCCAACGCAATGTCCAGATCTAAGAATTCCTTTTTGAAGGGATTCTGCAGCCCAGAGGAAATCAATATTGGTATATTCATTGCGATTTAGCTTTCTGAAAAGCTCCAGTGTCCATCAAAATATATGGCCTTTTCGATTATTAATCCAAAGTTGATTTGGCGTACCTTCAGTATCACATACAATTAACTTCATCTAGTTTTCTCCCGAAGTTATGTTATTTAGCAAGTTTTTTTGTCACTTGAATTAACTCATTTAAGCTTTCTTCTGTCAGGTCCTCGGAGAACAATATTGCATATTCTTTTTGCACTTCTATCGACCAGTCCATCATCTAATATTTCCCAGTGAATCGATTATTTTGTCATCTAAGCAATTATTTTATCGACAAATGGACATAAAATAAATATTTTCAAAGGGTTCCGGGTTATTCAGTAGCTCTTAACTACTTAATGAGAAAACATCAATTAATCTTTATCATAGAAAGGGATAATTATTTAATTAGTTTTCATAATTATTTGAATTATCTATACTCAACATAAATAGAACTGTACTTATTAAGCATAACCTCCATCATTTCTTCTCTGGATGAAAACTTAAAGAACAAAAATCCCAGTGGTTCTGACATATAGTCTTCTATTACATATCCAGGCTCCCACAAGACACACTCATCATATATGAATTGCGAAAATTCTTCGGGTACGACAACATTTGCAACCTCGCCATTTTTGTATCCATGGACTGCTCTATATGCAAAAAAACCTTTTTGTTCAGTTTCATTTGGAAAGTCATTACATCCCAAGCCGCAACGAACTCTCGTTTCCCAGTAATCCCAGTTAAATCTATTGAGATCACTTGCCGGAATCATATACAAATTGCCGAGTATCCTGCGCATCGCTTCCATTATGTGAGGTTCACCATCGCGCAACAAATACTGCATAGATAGTATGCCGTCAGACAGATTCAATAAGCGAGCCATTTTTTCAGCTTCAGTAATCAGAATATCTCTTACCGAATCAAAATTGTCGGCAGGATATGTATCAATTTCGACACGGTACGGATTTACAAATGAATATTCGTTATTTGTGCAGTAAGCGACGACCTTTTTGTTGATTAAAAACGTACAGCAAGCGTGCTGCGTTCCTTCAATAAAAGGTTCGATAATGATATGACTGTCTCGAGAATGAGAAAAGGCCTTTCTAATTGCCAAGGCAGCCTCTTCATACGTATCAGCCCGCGTAATTCCTCTTCCGGCACTTAAGTCCACCG
>JBAQLX010000725.1:0-1962 GCA_049302315.1 Desulfosporosinus sp. | reverse complement strand
CCCGAGGTCTTCCGCTACAATATATTCCTCTCTCGTAAGGAGTGTCTCATATCTTTTCTCACCGTGGCGCGTGCCTATTACTTTTATTTTATTGGCAGCATTGAATATTTCTTTTAATGCCTGAGCCAGATCTCCTATCGTAGAGGCGGGTGCTTTTTGAACCATAATGTCTCCGGTACGCGCTTTTGCAAAAGCGAATATTACGAGTTCGACAGCTTCTTCAAGACTCATCAAAAACCTTGTCATGTCCGGGTCTGTAACTGTAAGAGGTTGTCCGCTTTTGATTTGGTCTATAAAAAGCGGTATTACGGAACCTCTCGACGCCATGACATTCCCATACCTTGTCCCGCAAATCAGCGTACTGTCGGGATTTACCGTCTTAGATCTTGCAACAAAAACCTTCTCCATCATTGCTTTGGATATACCCATTGCGTTGATCGGGTAAGCCGCCTTATCAGTTGAGAGGCAAATGACCTTTTTGACTCCAAAATCTATTGCAGCCGTCAGGACATTGTCTGTGCCGAGAACGTTGGTTTTAACTGCCTCCAGCGGAAAGAATTCGCACGACGGGACTTGCTTCAGAGCGGCTGCGTGGAAAATATAGTCGACTTCGTGCATGGCGTTTTTCACGCTGCTGATATCGCGGACATCCCCTATATAGAACTTGATTTTGTCGTTTTTGTATTTATTCCGCATGTCATCCTGCTTTTTCTCATCGCGGGAAAATATCCTGATCTGCCCGATATCGGTTGTGAGAAAACGATTAAGGACGGCATTGCCAAACGAGCCCGTTCCTCCGGTGATAAGAAGTGTTTTATCCTTAAACATAGATCAGGCCTTCTTTCCAATTATTATTATCGTCTGCGCAAACATACTCACATGAACAATATAAAATAACCGTCACCGCTATCGCTATCGTATCTGTTACATTATTCAAAATGAGCAACACTGCTAAACCAAAAAATATTCCTATTGGCAGACTTGTTTGCTAATCGTGGATCAGATTGCTTATTTGCTGTTCGTCTCGCAGCTTATTGAATTGGTAATACCCGTTTATTTCGCACATTATAATGATTGTTCCCCTGCATCTACAAGTTCGATTTATACCATTCTATTGCTGCCTTGATGCCCTGTTCAAAACTCCAAACAGGATCATAACCCAAAAGTTCTCTCGCCTTGCTTATATCAGCGTTGCTGTGCATGATATCGCCTGCTCTGACAGGGCCGTAGATGGGTTCGGTATCTTTCCCGAGAGCTTTACTCAATTCATTGTAAATATCTATCAGGTATTCTCTGCTGCCGAAAGCAATGTTATACGCTTGTCCCGCAGCTTCATGAGACGCCTTGCATGCCTTCAAATTGGCTTCGATAACATTATCGATATAAGTAAAGTCACGGCTTTGTTTTCCATCACCGTTTATTACCGGTTTTTCTTCGTTCATGAGCTGTTTGATGAATTTTGGTATAACTGCGGCGTATGCGCCATTTGGATCCTGACGTTTGCCAAAAACATTAAAATATCTCAGCCCGTAAGTGTCCAGTCCATAAAGTTTTGCATAAAGTTTGCCGTATTCTTCATTCGCTGATTTTGTCAGAGCGTACGGTGAAAGCAGGTTCCCTTCTTTGCCCTCGCGTTTGGGCAGGTCAGGCTCATCTCCGTACACTGATGAACTTGACGCATATATAAATTTCTTTACCTTATTTTGTCTTGCAGCCTCCATCATATTAAGAGTGCCTTTAATGTTGATTTCTTCATATAATAGCGGCATTTCAATGCTCCTTGGCACACTGCCCAATGCTGCCTGATGCAGAACATAGTCGATGTTTTTGGATGATTCCATACAGGTTTTAAAATCACGGATATCGCCTTTGATAAACTCAAAACGCGGATCATTGATGAATGAGTCCATATTTTCGATGTGGCCTGTGGAGAGGTCATCCAGACAGCGCACGGCATAGCCC
>JBAQLX010000724.1:0-2007 GCA_049302315.1 Desulfosporosinus sp. | reverse complement strand
GCTCAATCTGCACCATTGCTGCTAAGACGCACAGGAAAAGGGATGGGAAAAATGGAAACTTATATCCTGCAAATATTTAATGGAATCAGTGTCAGCTCGATTCTGATCCTGGCGGCGCTAGGGCTGGCCATCACCTTTGGCTTGATGAAAGTCATTAATATGGCTCACGGTGAGTTCATCTGTAGGGCAGCAAGCTTATACCGGCGGAACAAACGGTCTGACAAACTACAAAAGTATTATGGGCTTTTCGTTATCTAATGGCTCAACCAAACTTGTTTTATATTACATTTCTATAGGCCTTCTCGTTTTGTCCTTTGCCTTTTGTAATTTTTTAGTAAAGCAAAGAATAGGCAGGATTCTTGTAGCCATCCGGGACGGAGAAAACAGAGTCAGGTTCTCGGGCTATAATCCTACAACTTATAAGATATTTGTTTAGGGGGGTATTCCCTTAGATGCACTCGTGTTATAATTATACAATGGTAAATTTTCTAAAACGGTGGGATGCCCAGTGGTACTCGAATTAATACCAGGACGGGACTACCCAAACACGTATAAGGAATTCACCCAGATGTTCCCTGATGATACTGCATGTGCGGCCTTTTTGGAACGGTTACGATGGTCGGAAGGTTTTCTCTGCCCAATCTGTCAGTCCGCCTCAATTCCTTGGAAGGCCACTTGGAAGGAAGACTCTTATCGTTTGCTTTGCCCAATCTGCCATCACAAAACTTCAATGACTGCGGGAACAATTTTTGATAAGACGCGAACCCCTTTGAGTACTTGGTTTGAAGCAGCCTGGCACGTAAGCACCGCCAAGAATGGTATGTCAGCTAAAACTTTGGAGCGAACTATCGGAATTAACTACAAAGTAGCGTGGATGATGCTACATCGTTTTAGAGTAGCGATGGTAAACACCGAACGTAGCAAGTTGTCTGGCGTTGTAGAAATAGACGAGAGTTTTGTTGGTGGCGAAGAACAAGGTAGCAAACGCGGTCGTGGTACGAACAAAAGTATTGTGGTGATTGCCGTAGAGATTAAGCAGCCCAAAGGTTTTGGCCGAGTCAGAATGCGCCATATTCCAGATTGTTCCGGTGAAAGCTTGCTGCCATTTGCGTGCGACGTGATTGTTCCTGGATCGGTGGTACGCACCGATGGGTGGACAGGTTACAACCGATTATCAGACCACGGATTCATCCGGGACATAATAGTACAGTCATCTTCTAGTGATCCCGCCCATGTTTCTATGCCGGGAGTTCATCGAATCGCAAGTTTACTAAAACGATGGATTCTTGGTACGCACCAAGGATCGGTATTACCTCCCCATCTGCAATCCTACTTGGAAGAATTCACATTCAGATTTAACAGACGTACGTCTCGAAGCCGTGGTCTTGTTTTCCGAAGGCTTCTTGAACAGGCAGTTATTACTGAACCGACTACCATGGCCAATATTATTCACGGGTATGACTGGAGTTAACATTGAATAATTATGCTCTATTTATGAATATTTAGTAATTAGTGCACTTAAGGGAATACCCCCTTTTTGTTTATTGTCTCTCGGCAGCCTTAGCAGGGCTTGCCGGAGCAATTTTTGTCCCTCAGGTTGGGATTATTTCTCCGGCCGAAATGGGTATCGTGCCCTCGATTGAAATGGTTATTTGGGTAGCAATTGGCGGACGTGGAACCTTAATCGGCGCTGTTATTGGGGCCATACTTGTCAATGCCTTGAAAAGCGGGATCAGTGAAAGTTTCCCGGCTGTTTGGTCTTACTTTATTGGGTTTGTCTTTATTTTTATAGTCTTGTTTATGCCTGATGGTATTGTCGGACTGGTCAAGAAAATAGCAGGTAAGTTTGGAAATCAGGCGCTTAAAGGCAACCAGCAGTTGAGTCCGAAAAAAGTGGCTTGATAAGCTAAGTGAAGTCGTTTTGCTAAGGCTGAATATCGAGACTTCAGCGTAAGCCATGGAAATAGAAACGAAATTACCTAAATCTGATTAATTTAGAACAAAGGA
>JBAQLX010000723.1:0-4173 GCA_049302315.1 Desulfosporosinus sp. | reverse complement strand
TTGATCCTTCTTCCCAAAAATATATCTATTCAGGCCTTCAGGATTGTGTTGCGGCGAATATCTTGCATTCCGGCCCAAAAAATTGCCAATATGGTTGCCTTGGATTAGGGACATGTGTAAAACAATGTGTTTTTGGGGCGCTTGAACTTAACGCTCAGGGCTTGCCGGTTGTCGATCAGGCAAAATGTACAGGGTGTGGCAAATGTGAAAGTGCCTGTCCCAAGAAGGTTATTCAAATGATACCGCCTGATGCCCATGTTGGTGTTGTCTGTAATTCGCTGGATAAAGGGGCAGTTGCCCGCAAGGTCTGTTCTGTTGCTTGTATCGGTTGCGGTTTATGCAAAAAGCTGTGTCCGCATGGCGCCATCGAGATCGTCAATAATCTGGCCGTAGTTAATTCACATATATGTATAGAAAAATGCTCTCAAATGGTTTGTTTGGAAAAGTGCCCAACTAAAGCAATCGAAGTATACCAAAACAACAGCCCCTTCGGGAAAGTGGCTTCCATGTGAACAATTACCAAGAAGCCTAAGTTTACCGAGTCAGTTAGTAGAAACCCTAACTAATGATAGTTAGGTCATGATCCCTATTTAAAAACCTGCATCCTAGAAGCAACGTGGGCGTAAAACCGCTTTCCTAAAAGGGCAGTAGTTTTACGCCCAATCTATAAATATGACGAGTTGACCATAGTCAACTGATAGTATGGAGAGACAGCATGAAGAAACATATTCATATATTAACTATTCTGATGCTATTGATTTTATCAACATCTTGCGGCCAGGCAAAGCCGTACGAAACAGACGCCTTTGCTATGGGTACCGTGATCTCACAGGAAGTCTACGGTTCAAATTCTCAAAAGACCTCTGATGAAGTAATAGCCAAGATTAAATATCTGGAAGCACTTATGACCATTAATGCTCCAGGTGGGGATGTCAACAAGCTAAATGGGAACGCAGGTAAAGGGTATGTAGAGTTGAATCCTGAAACTGTTAACGTACTGAAAAGTGCCCGAAAAATTTCGGAGTTGAGTGGAGGTGCTTTCGATGTAACAGTTGCGCCTGTCGTTAAATCCTGGGGTATCGGTACAGACAATCCACAGATCCCGACGGATGCAACCTTGAAAAATTTAGTTTCTCTGATTGGTTATGCAGATGTTCATCTCGATGAAGCGGGAAATAAGGCAAGCCTGCAAAGACCTGGACAAATAATCGATTTGGGTGGAATCGCCAAAGGGTATGCTGGTGATGTCGCCAAAGCAATATATCAAAAAAATGGCAATAAATCTGCGTTTATTAATCTAGGCGGAAATGTTGTAGTGCTTGGCAATAAACCGGATGGAAGTGCTTGGAACATTGGCATTCAAAATCCCAGATCCGAAACTGGCGAAATCGTTGGAGCTGTTCATGTTACGGACAAAGCGGTTGTGACCTCAGGGGATTATCAAAGATATTTCGAAAAGGATGGCAAGCGCTATTGTCATATTATCGACCCGCATACCGGTTATCCGGCTGAATCAGGTTTGATGAGCGTTACCATTATTGCCTCATCGTCTACTGAAGCTGATGGTCTATCTACGACGTGCTTTGTTTTAGGACTCGATAAGGGATTGGACCTCGTAAAACGATATGACCAAGCAGAAGCGATTTTTATAACAACAGATAAGAAGATATATGTAACAAAGGGATTGCAAGGAAATTTTCAGTTAAAGGATGCAAGTAATGAATATACGTATGTTGAAGAAAGGTGACCTTGTTTTAATAGTCTGTATTGTAATAATTGCCGGTCTTATTCTTGCTTGGAATACTTTTTCATCGTCAAGTAGTAGCGATGATATTACTGCAGTAATAACGCAAGATGGAAAGGTAATAAAAACAATCTATCTAAGTGATGTTAAGAATCCTGAATATGTTAATATTAATACTGGGATTAAACAAGTTATCCTCGCTGAAAAAGGAAGGATTAGGTTTTTGGAATCAGAATGCCCAGATAAGATTTGCGTAAAAACCGGTTGGCTGACAAGAACAGGCCATAAAGCCGTATGTATGCCGTCAAAAACTATAATCACAATCGTTGGCGATCATAAGGATATTGACAGTATTACCTATTAAACCCCCATGCCCCTCAGAGCACAAACCCTCATGACTATTTTCTTACATAAGGAGAAAAATGAGTAACAAACGAAATGCTGTCATAATAATTCTGGTTTGCAATGCCATTTTAATTTCTTTATTGGAATTAATTATTCCCATACCTATTCCTTTACCAGGAGTCAAGCTCGGACTTGGAAATATTATTACCATCATCGCTATTGCTTTTTTGGATCTTAAGGCAGTCCTGATGATTGTTTTGCTGAGATGTATTGTAGTGGCGGTTTTAAGTAAAGGGCTGATGATGCTGGCTTTTAGCCTGTCCGGAGGGGTTTTAAGCGCCTTAATGATGTGGCTGCTTTATAAAAAGCTGCCTGGTATTTTCAGTATCAAAGGAATTAGTATTGTCGGCGCTATAGTTCATAACACTGCACAAGTAATTGTGGCCTCCCTAATACTGAAAGAGATGATCCTCTTATATTATCTTCCCATCCTCCTGGTTTCATCGGTCGTCACAGGTTTAATAACCGGGAGCATCAGCGATTTAACTGTACGTGAGATTAGGAAAAGAGGGATCCTCTCAGATTCTATCTAGTTTTTGGGGGAAGTGAGTATAGTGCTGAGTTATTTAACAGAAATTAATCTTAAAAATTCCTTATTGGCTGAATTGGATGCCGGACTAAAAGCCTGTCTGGCCCTAATTCTTACAGTTATAGCCTCAGTCTGTGAAAAACAAGTAAGTTTGTTCATTATTTTTCTCTATTTAGTTTTGGCAACACTTTTGTTGGGTAGTAATTTTCGGTTTCTTCTGAAAAACATAGCTGCTTATGGAATTATTTTTTTGTTGCCTTATTCTTTTGGTCTTTTATTAGCAATGCTTTTTGGTTATCTTTTTTCGAATGCTCTCTTTGTTTCTGACTTGGTTTTCAGAGAAACATTTTTGAGAATGGTTCGAATATTTTTTGTCTGGTATATAGGCAGTCTGTATATTTGTTCTACCCCTCTTCTTTCAATTCTGGGTATGTTCAAGAATGTTTTTAAGCCGTTGAATAGTTTGGGTGTTCCGGTCTCCAAATATCTAACTATTATCATGTGTATAGTAATTCAACTTACTGAGTCCGTGCGTGAATTTCAGAATACTGCCGTAGAACAGGCACGTACTATTTTTAAAAATAAGAGTATGGATTTGAAGACCAAACTCAATGAGGTATCGAATTTATTAGTATTTTACATTGCGAATTCTTTGCAAAAAACAGAAGAGATCCAAAAACTTGTAGATCAAACTAATTCGAATAATTTTACTTATAATGTTCAGGTTTCCAGAAGGGAAATATTGGCGATCTTTAGTTTAATAATATTGCTTACTGTCTTAATATTCCTGGAACAATAAATACGCTCAGTTCGGACATGACCCCACGCTGCTACCCGAAAAAAAGACCCTCGGCTAAGCGAGGGACCTTATTAATCAGTGATTGTTTAGAACTCGTTGGGCATGGTCTTTAATTCCGCAACTGTAAATACCGGCCCATCCAAACAGATGAAGCGGGAACCGATGTTGCAGCGTCCGCATTTGCCGATGCCACACTTCATTCGCATTTCCAAAGTAGTGAACACCTGATCATCGTTGTAGCCCATTTTTTCCAGGGACTGAAGGCAAAATTTGATCATAATCAGCGGCCCGCAGAGAACAACGATTTTACCTTTGGGAACCGGATTTACCTGTTCCAGGAATGATGGCACAAATCTCACATTTCCCTGCCAACGAGGATCCGGTCCGTCGATGGTCACTCAGCGGATTTCTGATCCAATGACTTAACATCATCGAAGCGCTCCGGCTTAGCTACTTCCGCGACTTTTTCGCCGATCAGCACATTAGTTCATCATATCATGCGTAATTTTGGCTGTCCAGTCGTAAATAGGTCATTCTATTCGATTATACGTCTAATCCTAATATTAACGTGTAATATCGCTATTTATCTAAGTATTCTGATATATTTTAAAAATGTACAAGTTCTTAGTTCACTTGCACTCTTTTAAAAATTCACGGGATTCCTTCGAGATTGTTTAACTGTGTTTTACCGATATA
>JBAQLX010000722.1:0-1813 GCA_049302315.1 Desulfosporosinus sp. | reverse complement strand
GTACTTCGTTTTAAAGACAGGGAAAGCTTTTTCGCAATCTGCATAAGACACACATCGCCAGCCTGATGTCCATAATTATTATTAAAATAGTCTGTTTTGGAGACGACTCATCCATTTGTCATTTCTCCCTCCAAATTTACGTTCATTTATCTTCTTATATATTCTTATATTTTCTTATATCTTCATGTTCATCCATAACTCCACTCTTTGGCACATTCGACAAGTTTTCCTAATATTCCTGCCATATTATTTAATAGTCTCACAAGAAAGTTTGTTTAAATAAAGTTATAGCAAAGGAGGACTTTTTTCATCATGTCTCACGGAACTTCCTGTTCAGTTCTCCCACGCATAGCGTGGGGTTTAAATTCTTAGTAAGACAGCACTCCCACTCATTAAGAAACGGGGGCGCTTTTTGTTCCAGCCGCAAAATCACCTATTTGGCTGTTGGTTTTGCGCATGTACCATCCTCTCTCCGGTGTGAGGCGAATGTTCTGCTGCTGGACCGTTGTGCGAATGCGTTCTTCTGTCTTTAATACATTTCATATATAAGACAAGGCAAGTTATCAATTGTACATGGCATCTTGAGTGAAATTTATTACAAAATACTCCGGAGATCTTATAATTTGGCAGATACTAGAAAACATTAACACAATTCTTAAATCAATCTTGATAATTAATGGTTCACTGCAGAATCATTAGTTATCATATCAAAAATGAAAGGATGAGGTCTATGCCAAAAAAATTAAGTACCCGGGAAAAAAACGACATCATGTATGTTATGAAAAAAGGTGAAACCGGGAAAACAAACGTCCTGGACTTGACGGATGACATTCAACACAGGTTCTACTTGCGCCAGTTGGAGCTGGCAGGTATTACCGAGCAAAAAAGGCCGTACCTTTATCAATCCATTGATGGTCTGCGTCAAAAACAACAGCAATACAAGCAATACAAGCAGTTCCTACAGTATTTCCTTAATGCTGCAAGCAGTGTACAGGATACATCGGTCAATGTAGTAACCGAACTAAGCACCCTTGATGGGCAGGCTTTTTCTGCCAGTGCAGTTTCATCTGTCCCCAACGGCACTGTAATGACCCTTGTAACCATTGGCATGTACGATTCGAATTTCGATCCCATCGGGCCGGTAGGCAGCACCCAACAATTTAATCAAGGCGTATGTGCGGTCGCCGAAACAAAAGGCAGCTTTGGTACTCCAATGCCGTCTGAAGGTAGGGAAATTAATGCAATAGCCACCTATAACTATGTTAATTCAAGCGGTCAGACGATAAGCAATACGGCTGTCACAACTTATAAATTCCCCCAAAAAATTACCATCTCGGCCCCGGTTATTTCAGATGCAAACAAGAAGGCCCCCACCCATACTAAAATAAAGCTTTGCATGAACAGGGCGGATAATGATTGTGATTACAACTACACCCAAGGCACTACCGGACCTTATACCGTCGTGTTGCCTTTCCAGGGTGAAATAGATTACTTTGACCCGATAGACCAGATTGTGTATGACAAAGATGGTAATGCCCTAAATGCCAGCTGCACTATTTCTGTAGCAGCGACAGGTCAGGGAGGAACTGCAGTAACTCCGCCAACAGACTACAATTTCTTTAAAGACAAATCGACAGTAATTAACGGCAAGTCCATAACATGGAATGTACCTTGGCTGCGCTTCGATAATACCGAGGCTAAAGCTCCCATTTATTCTACCGGACAAGACATGTATTTCATCTTCCAGTTAAACGTGCCTGTTAAAGCGCAGACAATAGTAGCTTTTATAACAAATGCTCCCAGTGAAATGACC
>JBAQLX010000721.1:0-1891 GCA_049302315.1 Desulfosporosinus sp. | reverse complement strand
ACAAGGCAACAGGGGGTAATGCTTATCTAAAACCAATCGAGAAATTCTATATCCATTTTTTCAACTTATTCCCAGTCAATTGTGGGAATGGGGTAGCTTTTTCTTGTCTTTTTTGCCTCCCCTCAAGGCACTTATGAAAAAATAATGAAGGTAGGGTCTTGACATATTACCTAAGGACTTAAACTTAAAGTGGGGATATGAAAGTTATAACTACCCACCTTTCCACATTAATCTCCCTTCACAAATATCCCCAGTAGGAGTATTATAAGAATAACCTACAACATCTGTGTAGGGGCAACCTTCAGATCAAACGTTACTTTGCGGGTATAGTTGATCTGAAGGCTTCTTTATTAAATGGCAAAACCATTTAATAATTTTATTTATTCGTGTAAAAATAGCAAATTCCTCCTGGTTAAACCAATTATTCATTATTTAACCTTTTGTACTATTTTTCGACAATGAATCTTCGCTTTGCTCTTGCAGATTTTAGAAGTGTGTGGTGTTCCTCAATGAGTAAGTTCAATAGCTTATTGGATAGGGAAGATTCGGATAACACAGCAGACAAGAGGATATTTGAATATAAATACCTGCAAGGCATTACTTTTTCTGTTCATTCCACATTTCCTCCCAAACTACTTCTAGTTCGTTTAGAAGATCTTCTTCGGTAATGCCTTTCTCCTGAGCTTCTTTACTTAGAGCATCCTGGGGATTCCCACGGTGGTGGATAGGGTGGTACAACAAGCCATTGTCCAAGTACTATCCCCAATATTTGAGGAACAATTTTCGGACAGCAGCTTCGGATTTCGGCCGGGACGCAGTGCCCATAACGCAATCCAAAGATGTCAGCTATTTGCTGACGTAGAGTATAAGTATGTAGTAGATATGGATTTGGAAAAATATTTTGACACCGTCAATCAGAGCAAACTGATAGAAGTACTGTCACGAACCATAAAAGACGGTAGAGTTATCTCACTTATTCATAAATACTTACGCGCAGGGGTCGTTGTAAAGCATAAGTATGAGGAAACAACCCTCGGAGTCCCACAAGGTGGACCACTTAGTCCGCTTCTAAGCAACATCATGTTAAATGAATTGGACTATGAGTTGGAAAGAAGGAGACACCGGTTCGCACGTTATGCTGACGATCTATTAATTTTGTGTAAAAGCAAAAGAAGCGCATATAGAACACTGGAAAAGATAATGCCATATATCGAAGGGAAATTATTCCTGAAAGTAAATAGGCAGAAAACAACGGTGGACTATATCGGGAAAATAAAATTTCTCGGCTTTACCTTTTACCAGTACAAAGGAGTAACTAGAGTTCGAATCCATCCAAAAACAGTGGCAAAGATGAAGAAGAAAATAAGAGAACTGACAGTCAGAAGTAATGGATGGGGCAACGAATACCGGGCTAGAAAACTGAAACAGTATATAACAGGCTGGGTTAATTACTTCAAGCTGGCAGACATGAAGAGCCTGCTAAAAGAAACGGATGAGTGGATGAGGAGACGTATTCGCATGGTCTACCGGAAACAGTGGAAGAAAATAAGGACCAGGCATAAAATGCTGAGGTACTTCGGTTTAGATAGGAATTTGCTTTTTCCCCTTCTCAGTATATAGCTGGTAAAATTGTAACTCTATCCATTATTAGCCTAATATTACCCATGAAATTATAATTTGCATAAATAAAGCCGTTACCATAGTTGATTTAAGTGAAATCTAATTTTACTATTGCAGCAGATGGAACTGACTGGCGGATCCTTATCTACAATATGGGCACATGAGTATAGACTATAAGGAAATCACGCTCCAACCGTGAAATAATCCTCAGATGTATCAATATCTTCTTGACGATAGCCGGATCTTCGATAATGGATATAATTCGCATGTG
>JBAQLX010000720.1:0-6398 GCA_049302315.1 Desulfosporosinus sp. | reverse complement strand
GTGTTCAGATCCTCGGCGTCAAGGTCCAAGTAATCTAGAAGTTGAGCAACAGAAGTCAACTCAGTCTGGTTTAAATCAAGGAAAGAGTCGTCTCTGAGGCGGTGGTATTTCTTCTTCAATTGGAGGGAATGAAAAATATCCGCTAATTCGTCTTGTTCAATATCATTGCATTGGAAGGAAACTTCTAAGATGTTCAAGGTTTCGTCCAAACATATCTGGCCGGAGAATGTGGTAGAGGTTCGGATTTTGACTTTGAATTGATCGGAGTAGTATAGTTCCGCAAGGAGTTTCAATTGAGGAAGCCAGGTCACTGTGAATTCATAGATTTTATCGTCGTCTTCAAGGTAGATTTGACCTTTGGAAACAATAAAATCGGCTTGTTCAAGGATGTTCAGGATTTTTCGTTCCTGGTCTACAGAGCGGATGAGGATCACAGTGCTATCTGCTGAATTATTGAGGGTTTCCCGGGTAGAAGCAAATGGATTAATGACAGTATTACCATAGTGAAATTCCAATCGGGCAGTGATTCCCTTATTCTCAGCGCGATCAAAATAGATTTTTGCTCGTAAGGCTTCCTGGTTGAATTTGTCTTTGAGGGTAGGGTCAATAGAAACCTGACCCAGTTTCCCGAGTAAGGGCAGAGCTCCCGAAACGAAAAGCTCCTTCTGTGTCGCTGAAATGACAAGATTGGTCGTGGATCCTTTGCGGAGAGCCATTAAAATAGGGGGGAGAAGATCTTTTTGGATTGGGGAAGCCTGATAAATGTTTTGCCGGTAGGAGTAGTAACTGCCATCTGGTGTAAGTTGGAGAGGTATTTCGTCTCTTTTCAGCGCTAAAGTAAGATCTTGACCTTGGGCCTGGAGGAAGAACTTCATAGGCAGCTCACGTCGGATAATTTGGGTGGGAAGTAGGGGGGAGGAACTGATGCCCCAAAGAAACACTTTGTCCCCTAAGGCGTCCAGAAATTTAGTCAGGTAATACCCACTCAAAGGCAAAGATTTTTGGCATAGGGGGGTAGCTGTAGAGAAGGGCCCTTGCATTTCCGTTAAAGCTGTATGCTGCTCAAACATTTCCTGAAGCATGGCGATGAGCGCGCGATCTTCTTCCTTAAAGGATTGGTGTGATGGTTCAAACGTAAACTGTTTGCCGAATTCAAGAGATCGCCCTGTTTTTATAGAGGAGATGAATTGTTCAATGTTCTTAACCACATAAAGTCGCAGGAGACCCAGTTTGAGTTGCATTTGGGCGGAAACCCGGTGGCCAGGGATGATTTGGAGTTCTACGACGAGGGTTACCTCTTCTTGGGGGATTTCTTGGTGATGATTTGAAAATACCTCCAGGAGATCTTCCACAACGCGGTTATGAACTATGCGATCTGGCCAAGCCGAGGATAATATCTGCTGGGCAGCTTTTAATACGGCGATGACATGTTTGCATGCTCCGGGGTAGCCTGTAAAGGCTGGGCAAGTGCAGCGGTAAGAGCGTATAGAGGAATCTTTCTCAAAAGATACCTGAACCGCATAACGCAATCCTCCTATAACATTAGCGCTCACCAGGTCTTTATCAGGGGAGAAGATGAAATTTCTGACCCTACCTGCCGTGTAATAGGAAAAGCCCTTCTCATAAACTCGGCTATTATCGGCAAGAGCCAGAATTTGTTGTTCAGAAATGTTTAAGCGAGGCATGAAATACTCCTTTTGGCGGTGTCATTCTATGAAGGATACCTATTAAGAATATCATACTTGAGGGTTACTAGTCTATTTCATACTTGTGAGGACTGTGATGATCTATCCATATACTAAATATTAAAAGTGTTGGAAGATTGTATTAACTTAGGATAGCAGGAAAACTGTACATATGTGTAGAAGTTATGCTACGTACGTTAAATTTGAATACAAAGTTTAAGGGGGGATGTCCCGTGCTTATTACCTGCGATAACAACATGCAAATGGGCTATATTTATTTAATGCCCAATGAGACGACTGCTGAGTACACCCTCGAGAAAAGTGATATCGGACTATATTACGATTTAAACAGTCTTAGCATCCCAAGGATCAAATGGCTGGGCATGGGTCAGAGTTTAAGTCAAATGCGTTTGGCGACTAAGACGTATCGAGAGGCTGTCGACAATGCCTTTCATTGTGAATATTGGAATGATCTGGATAATGAAGGATATATGATTGGAATCGAACTGTTTTTGACGGAAGAACTGCTCTTGCCTTTAGTAGCGCATCAAGCTTTCAAACTATACGATATACATTGGCGTAACCGTGATTTCAGAGTCCTTACCTTGGAAGCCTATCATGATGTTCTTAATAAAAATAATATTATTTATCCCTTAACCGCAGAAAAAGACGCTTTTGTTATAATAGCCATTGATCCATTATCCCAGGTAGGTAAGATTATGGCCCTTATCTCTGCAAGGGATGATATATATCCGATAGATTATCTACAGAAACCGCTGTTCATGTTAGCTAATTCAAGCCGATATTTCAGCAGAGATTAAAGTAAAGGAATTTGATGTACTATACCGAATAATAGTGTCAGGGAAAAATGTTAGAAGAGGGGTACAGATTTAATTATGCTTACGGTTGAAAAAATCGGCGGAACGTCGATGTACCAATTTCACAATGTACTTAACGACATTATAGGATACCCGAGCTCATTAGAATTCCGTTATGGGAGAGTCTTTGTTGTTTCCGCCTATGCAGGGGTAACCAATATGCTCCTTGAAGATAAAAAAACAAAAGCTCCGGGTATCTATCAACATTTTATTAATGGTGAAGATTATGAAATTTCCATTGATCACCTGTTAAGCGAGGCCCTAAAAATTAATGAATCTTTTACCGACATTGGTCTGGATGAAGAAGTATGTCGGGAATTTCTAGTCGAACGAATCATACAAACAAAGGCTTATCTAAATAGCATGGAAGATATCATCGCCTCCGGGTATGTCGGGCGGGACAGTATCTTCTCCGCAGCCAGGGAGTTGCTGGCATCCATTGGTGAGGCCCATTCAGCCTTTAATACTGTAAACATACTCCGTAACAACGGTATTCTCTCTGAGTTAGTTGATCTAACGGGTTTTCGCGATTCTAAACAACTTTCGATCAGCGAACGGATTGAGAAATCCTTCAGATACGTAAATCCTCAGGAGGCGATACTTGTTGCTACCGGCTATACAAAAGGGATTGAAGGAATCATGCGGGAATATCAAAGGGGATACTCAGATATAACCTTTTCAAAAATTGCCACCCATCTTCAAGCAGATGAAGCAATCATCCACAAAGAATATCATTTATCCTCCGCCGATCCCATAATCGTGGGCGTGGATAAAGCGATTGTCGTAGGTAGGACAAACTACGATGTTGCCGACCAACTCGCGGACATTGGAATGGAAGCCATTCATCCTAATGCTTCGAAACCGTTAGAAATGGCGGGAATTAATCTGCGCATCAAAAATACCTTTGAACCGGATCACCCTGGAACGGTAATATCCAACGATTATATCGGTCCCCAAGCGAAGATTGAAATCATCGCCGGTTCCGATAAGATTGTGGTCTTGGAAATTCATGATACATCCATGGTCGGAGAAACAGGGTTTGATTTGGAAATTATGAAGAAGTTTAAGAGTCATAATATTAGTTACATCATGAAAGCCACTAACGCCAATAGTATCTCGCTCGTGATCTGGGAATCAGATTTGAACGACCACTTGGTACCGGAACTGGAAGCTGTATATCAAACGGTTACCGTTCAGGAGGCGGCGATCGTCTGTGCGATTGGCTCCAATATTGCTATGCCCAAGATTCTGGCCAGAGCGGCGAATGCCTTGGCTAAAAACGGGATCAACATTAAATGCGTGTCCCAGTCTCTGCGTCAGGTGAATATGCAATTTGTCATCGATCGAAAAATGTATAAGAAGGCAGTAATATCTTTGAACGAAGATTTATGTCTGGCAGATTTTAATGGCGAACAGATCTAAGATGGGAAGTATGACATGGGAAAGACATTAGTATTGACCGAAAAACCCTCTGTTGGCCGTGAGGTGGCGAAGATCCTGAATTGCAAGCAAAAGGGAAACGGATGTTTCGTAGGGCCTGGATATATTGTGGTTTGGGCCCTAGGACACTTAGTGACGCTCGCAGACCCTGAATTATACGATGATAAATATAAAACGTGGAAGATGGAAGACCTACCCATGCTACCCGCCAAAATGGACTTAGTGGTCATGAAAGAAACCTCCAAACAATTTGGGGTGGTCAAAAATCTGATGAAGAGTCCAGAGATTGACGACCTCATCATTGCGACCGATGCCGGGCGGGAAGGTGAACTGGTAGCACGCTGGATTATGAAAAAAGCGGGTTGGCGAAAACCCATCAAACGGTTGTGGATCTCTTCCCTAACCGAGCGGGCTATTAAGGAAGGGTTCAACAATTTAAAACCCGGCAGGGAGTATGAAGCCCTATATGCGGCGGCAGAATGCCGTGCAGAAGCAGACTGGTTAATCGGACTTAATGTCACCAGAGCTTTGACCTGTAAATATAATGCCCAACTTTCTGCGGGGAGAGTTCAAACGCCTACACTGGCAATGGTTGTGGAACGGGAAAATGAAATCAAACAGTTTGTTCCCAAAGACTATTGGTCGCTTAATGTCTTAGCTGCTGGCGTTACCCTTCGTTGGCAGGACAAAAGCGGTCAAACTCGACTATTCGATAAAATTAAAGCAGATCAACTTGTGGCTAAAGTGACCGATCAAACCGGGGTAGTGTTGGAGGTTAAAAAAGAGGCCAGGAAAGAACTTCCCCCACTTGCCTACGACCTCACCGAGTTGCAACGGGATGCTAATCGCACATATGGATTCTCCGCCAAAACAACGTCCTCGGTCATGCAGCAACTTTATGAAAATCATAAAATAGTGACCTATCCACGAACGGATGCTCGTTATATTAGTGAAGACATCGTTGCGACGCTGCCGGAACGTCTCAAAAGCATTGCCCTTGGTCCTTATGTGGATTTGGCGCGAAGCATCTTGAGAAATAAACTGATCATCACGAAACGGTTTGTGGACGGCTCGAAAGTATCAGACCACCACGCCATAATCCCCACAGAACAACCCCCGACGTTATCCAGGCTTAGCGCGGAAGAATTGAAAATTTACGATTTAATAGTTAAACGCTTTCTTGCTGTACTCTTGCCGGCGTTTGAATATGAACAAACGAAGGTTTTGGTGGGTATCAAAGGGGAAATCTTTACTGCCCAAGGTAAAGTAGTGAAGCTTAAAGGATGGCGGAAGGTCTATGAGGGCTCCGGCAGCTTAGACGGTGACCCTGAAGACGGAGAATCCGAACAAACTCTCCCGGAAATTCGCAAGGGGGAAAGTCTCAAAAACCTGTCTGTTAAGCTAGCGACTGGGAAAACAAAACCACCCGCCAGACATACCGAGGCCACCTTGCTTTCGGCCATGGAACATCCCGGGAAATTGATAGATGATCAAATGCTCCGGGAAGCGATGGATCAAAGCCATGGGCTGGGGACGCCGGCAACGCGGGCGGAAATTATTGAAAAGCTTTTCAATTCCTTCTATATGAATCGACAGGGCAAAGAAATCATTCCCACTTCTAAAGGGATTCAACTGATCAGCTTGGTCCCACCCGAGCTCAAATCACCGGAACTAACCGCTAAATGGGAACAACAATTGACAGAGATTAGCAAAGGGCGGATCCAGAGCCAAACGTTTCTGACCGGCATCAGGGGGTATGCCACTCGACTCGTCTCAACGGTTATTGGCAGCACTCAAACCTTTAAGCATGATAATTTGACGCGCAATAAGTGCCCGGAGTGCGGCAAGTTCCTGCTTCAAGTTAAGGGAAAGAAAGGCGAAATGTACGTCTGTCAAGATCGGGAGTGCGGTTACCGGAAAGGGATATCTCAAACGTCGAACGCCAGGTGTCCGGAATGCCACAAGAAAATGGAGGTCAAGGGGGACGGAGACAATAAAATGTTCTCCTGCGTTTGTGGGTATCGCGAGAAACTTGCGGCCTTTACAAAACGAAGAGAAGCTGAAAAGAGTAATATCAATAAGCGGGAAGTCAGCGCCTACTTGCAGCACCAAAATGAGGGTGGCTTGATCAATACGGCGCTAGCTGATGCGTTGGCTAAGTTCAAGAAATAGGCTAAGTATTCGAGATGAAAGGGTGGGCATTAATGCAGAGCATATATATATCTAACCCCATGCCGATACACGGCACAACTGATGAATGGGCTACTCTCAGGGACACTTGACCATCCTTTACCGGCGTTCTAAGCTCAAACATCTTTGTTTGAGCCATGGTACGTTAGACACTAGGCACGTCTTGAGTAGTCGTCTGAGTTGACGCAACTCCACGGATGTGTAC
>JBAQLX010000719.1:0-3222 GCA_049302315.1 Desulfosporosinus sp. | reverse complement strand
GATTAATCTCGAGCCGTGTATCCATTAATTCTGGAGGAACTTTGTGGGATTCAAATATTAATGAATGGCCACTCACTCATTGAGTGGCCTTTTCTCTGCAAATAATTGTTTCGGCCTGTTCGGATCATCGCCTTGTCGACAGGTAGTGTATAATAATGAAAGTGATTAATTTCCAACCCTGATCAAGGTCACACCTACTTAGGAAAAGGTTGCCCGTCAATTTGCGAGGAGGTTATGTAATGCAGATACTTTATAAAGTTCTATGGTCCCTAACTCTTCTATTAATCGTCGTCACAACTATAGTATTTTCCTTTGGGTTTATTATAGTATTAGCTGCGGTGGGGAGTTTATTAGGAATTTACCGTTATTACTTTAGGAGAAGGAGATCAAGTGAACTTAGAACGAGGCCATACCCCTATGGAGAAGTTATTGATTTGCAAGCCGAAGTGATTCAGGAGACGATTGAGGCGAGAAAACCTGATGAAATAAGATAGGAGATCTTAGTTATTCAAAAAGGCAAAGTTACTCGGTTAGAGCTTCTGAGATAAGCCATAATCTGCTCAATCGGAAGTTTTTTCCGGACATGATAATCCGCCCCAACCATGGTCTCTGCCTGGAACAAAGCGTTTAGACAGGCCTCCTCGGAGGCATCAACCACCGCCTCGATGAAGGGGTCGAGAAACACTGCGCTGTCCATGAGGGGGGGTTGCGCTTGGAGATGAATCCAGGGATAGTTGGAAATAACCATGTCAATATCCCCGCTGCCCCAGCGACTGATACTGCCCACTCTGCTTAATCCCAACTCAGGTCTTTTGGCTAGGCATTTTAACTGGGGGCAGGTCAGGGGAGCATCGGTGGCAATAATCGTAATATTCGAGTTGCCGTTCGACGGCGTTTCGTTTTCTTTTACTGGAAACATGCGACCAAAGGGGATGCCTTTGATTATTAAATCCTGGCGCTGACCGAAATTGCAGACCATTAACACTCCTAAAGTCCAGGTTCCCAGGCTGTTATTCACGATGCGGGAACAGGTACCTACCCCGGACTTGTAGGCAAAGCTGCTCATTCCGACACCTGCTCCGACGTTGCCCTCCGGAACCTGCCCGCCGGTGGCTGTGGCGATGGCCTCCCAGGCATGTTGCTGATGCACATGCCGCCCTCTGATATCATTTAAATATCCATCGTCACATTCATATACCGAAATATTCGGGGTCCGTTCTGAGATACCTACCCTAGGGTTGTGTTTGAGCGCCCAGTCAATTCCGCCCTCTAAAGCTGCCCCAACGCTCAGAGTATTGGTGATTAGAATCGGGTTTTCACAAATCCCCAGTTCTTCTACATACATTATGCCGATGGATTTACCGTATCCGTTGAACGGGAACACAGCGGCTGGACATTTCTGGGTGTACAGGTTACCGCCATGTGGCAGGATTGCGGTGACCCCGGTGCGAACGGGTCCCAAGCCAGGGATAAGCCTGCCCTGCCCCCAGATCAGACTGACGTGACCTACAGTGACGCCGGGCACATCGGTTATGGCATTGAATTTGCCGGTAGGCAGGATACCAAAGTCCAGGCCCAACTCCCTCGCTCTAATCCCAACCACCTCCCCACAAAACTGATCCATATATCCTATGGGTTAGTTTTGTCTTTATTCGAGGAGAATGCAGACTGTCTTTCACGGAGTTTCTCTTTGAGTTCCTTTCGGAGAGGACTTTGATAAGGAAAGATAGGGATACTTCATTTTGCATTCGCAATACGCTCTGTATTCCTAGGTTGATCAATGGCTGCATAATTAAGCATAATTATGTGCTATAATAGCATTAACTAATCTTGGGGATACGAGGAGGTATATAATGAAAAAGCTTCTCATGATAATTGGTTTACTCTTATCCATTGTTCTTCTAAGCAGTTGCGTAAATAAGAATGCTGTGAAGCCTGGTGATTCGACCCCCCCAGAAACTGGGACCAAACTACTCACCATTAAGGACTATTATGCTTATCAGGAAAACGTCAAGTATGTGTACGAGGGTCAAGGAAATGAGTACGCCTCTTCTACTGTCTTCATAGATTATATATCAGGAAACCGTGTTCAGCTAAGATCTAATAACGGTGGTACGGAAATGGTGAAGGTACTGGAAAATAAAGATGGCGAGCTAGGAATACTTCTATCTGGAGGGGAATGTTATTACAGGGAGAATTTCACCCAAGTCCCTGGCAGCAATGTAGAGATTCTCTTAAAAGAACCCTTAACGCTGGGAACCAGCTGGACCTTGGCGGATGGGAGAAAACGTTCTATTACTAACCTGGAAGTGAATGTAACTACTCCCATGGGCACTTACCAAACGCTGGAGGTTACGACAGAGGGTAAAGAAGATAAGACCCTGGATTATTATGCACCCAATATAGGTCTTGTGAAATCGGTTTTTACTTCAAATGGACTTGAGGTTTCTTCTACTTTAAGCAAACTTGAGGCCAGTGTTCCATTTATTCAAACTGTAAGATTTTATTATCCAAATGCCAATGTCGATAAGCTTTATTATGTAAATAGGGAGCTTTCCTTTAAGACTAATGACCTTACAAAAACTAAATTCGAAAATGCGTTTCAAGATTTGCCTAAAGGCGGTTTAGCTAAGGTATTGGGTCCTAATGCTAAAATTAAGAGTCTATTTTTAAATACGGACAACGTGGTTTATATAGATTTCACTAAAGAGTTGCTGAGCGAAATGAATGCAGGTTCCGGCTATGAAAGCTTGATTTTACAAAGTATTACCAATACGATCGGAACGTATTATGGTGTTGACAAAGTCTATTTGACGGTCGAAGGTAATCCTTACGTTTCTGGACATATTGCCATGAAAAAAGGTGAGTTCTTCACTGTAAATTCAAAAAACAGTGTGGAACAAAAATAGGGTTGAAGGTGAAGATATGGCTTCGGGCGTACGGTTTTTGCAGTGCGGGGGGTGTTGTTTTGACAGCCCCTCATGGGAAGGACCAGAGGGGTGGGCAGCGCAGCGAAATCAAGATTTGTGGCGGACTTTTGAAGCAGTCCTTTCGCTTTGTCGAACGGAAAAAATAATGTTTCTTTTCCTGACCGGTGATTTATCCAATCGTAAGACTCCCACTTCTACAAGTGGGAGAGGTACACCTTATTCTGCTTCGGTGGGGGTAGACTCCGACTTCGCCGCTAAGAATTCCTTTTGGGACGTGCGGCTTCGGCGAAAC
>JBAQLX010000718.1:0-2533 GCA_049302315.1 Desulfosporosinus sp. | reverse complement strand
GATCTATTGAAATCCCATAAGATATTGATGGCGGAGCTAACAAATGAAGCTGGGCGTTTTCGTTTTGGTGGTGTTGGTGTTTTTGCGGGAGAAAAGCTGGTGCATATGGCCCCGCCTGCAGATGTTTTACCTAAGTTGATAAGTGATCTGATTCACTGGGTCAAAACAACTGCTACGCATCCTCTCATCAAAAGTTGCGTGTTTCACTATGAGTTCGAATTTATCCATCCATTTGCTGACGGAAATGGACGTATGGGGCGTATGTGGCAGACGCTTTTATTAAGTCGCTGGAAACCTATCTTTAACTGGTTGCCTGTGGAGACTTTAATCCGCGAACGTCAACAGGAGTATTACACCATTTTGGCTGTTGCCGACAAAGCGGCGGATTCTACAGCTTTTATCGAATTTATGCTCCGCGTGATCCGAGATGCTTTAAATGATCTTATGCAAACCGAACAAGTTCGCGAGCAAGTTACCGATCAAGTCGAGCGCCTGATGTCCGCCTTAGGCAGCGAAACGCTGTCCACAAAAGAGCTTTTGGAGCGGCTTGGACGTAAGCACCGTCCAACGTTCAGCAACAATTATTTGCGCCCCGCATTGGAACTTGGCTTGATTGAGATGACTGTTCCTGACAAGCCAAACAGCAGTAAGCAGCAGTATCGGGCTGTTAGACGTAATAGTGACTAATATGGATGTTAATCTAATTTATATTGTGTGAAGAATGGAACACAACATGGCCCATGTACAGAGAGAAGGCCTGCTCCCCTAATCTTCCTCCTTCAGCCCCGCGTTCAGATATTTCTGCATGATAGTTTTATACGTTATAAACGCTTCCTTATCTTGATCGGCGATATTTTTCAGCTCCCATTTCAGCTGCTTGATGGTTTTGTCTAGGGTCTCGCAGAGAAAGCCGATGTGGTTGGATCTCACCTTGAGCTGCGAGTTAAGAAAGTTACTTTGCATCCTTTCGTAGCCCTGTTGGTTTGAGGTTTTTTTAAGCGATCCCACCTGATTCTTCAGCTCCTCGGTCGTTCTCTCAAGTCTTGTTTTGGTCTTCTGTAAGCCCTCTGTTTGGGTCTTCAGATTGTCGCGTTCTGCGGTCAGTTCGGCGATCTTAATGTCTTTGTTATCCAGGGTTGTCCGGAGGTCTGCGTTCTCCTGCAGGGCCTGGATTTTTTCCTACTCAGCCTTTTTCTTATCATCCACCGCCGTTTGCAGTTCCCGGGCGCTCATGCTCTCGATATCCAGGTCTAAGATAAACTCAGCCCGCTCTTCCTCCGGCACTCCGAGGAGAATAAGCGCCTGAGAATAGTTTAGGTTCGGCATCGCCGGCGAGTCCGCGCCGGCGTTAAGGGAGAGGGGCTGTTTGAGGCTGTATTCTTCGTAGACGCGCATCATTTTTTGCGCCGTCCGCGGAGAATAGCTGACGGACTCTTCCAGCCACTTCAGCCACTCCCCATGCGGAAGCAGGTCCTTGGCCTCTTTGAGGAGCCTGCCGATCTCGACGGCGGCGGCAAGGTAGATCTTCCCGGTCTGGTATTTAATTGTGTTGATTTCAGCCGCGATTACAGGCGGCGTGCGTTCTGATATTACATCGTGCATAAGAGTTTCAAAGCCTTTCATCCTGTTTGCTTTACTCACATATCCCCCAAAAACGAATACGTGTAGTCGTTTTTGGATTTATCTAAATATATCGGTCAGTGAAGGCAAAAAGCCGGTTTCCTCATCGTAAATTCCCAGTTCCCCTTTTAGAGCGCGCCGCAGAACCCGTGAGAAGTTGATATTGTTTTCTTTCCCCAAAGCTATTAACCATTTGGGCAAAGTTGCGATTTTCTTGACAGATTTGTTATCAAGCGCCTGCCGCACTGCCAGCATATCGACCTCTACAGTAATTATTTTAGCGTCCTCCGGCTTCACTATACTTGAGGGATCGGACGCTTCAGGGATTGCTATATGCTCCTCTTCCATATGATATAAACGAAACCCCAAGTTGATCCAAGCTTTACATGAAGCGTCTTGCAGATTTTCTCCGTTTGTGATAACTTCCGGCAGATCGGGGAAAACAACAACATATCTGCCGGTTGATGGATGCTGCTCGACAACAGCCGGGAAAACATAAGTTTTCATTATAATTCATCCTTTTTTCAGTAATACAGTTCTTGTACAGTATATGGACGTAAGGAAGAGTGTGCTACTTTTGGTGCAGACCGGCGACGAAGCAAAGGCGTACCTGTGGACGCTGAAAGTAAAATAAGGGCGGGCACGGAGCCCAATGAGCGGCAGCAGGGCGATTGTTGAAAATTCATCAATTAATACGACCCAGTCCGAGAGGGGTTAAGTCCAGCGGCCACCTGATGTTATTTGTTATGGTAGAGGAGCGGGAGAATCCAAAAAATATAAATTAAACAGAGAGACCTCTAAACTAAAGAATTAGAGGTCTCTCTGTTTTACTAATTAGGGCTTGCTAAAATAACGAGAAAATCCAGTAATGACAAGGGTTTGTAGGGCCATTTGGCGAATTTAAGTGTAAGGG
>JBAQLX010000717.1:0-2004 GCA_049302315.1 Desulfosporosinus sp. | reverse complement strand
GGTTGTGGGGACGCGGTTCATGGCCACTTTAGAATCACCGGTTCATTCCAGGTTCAAGCAATGGATGCTAGATTCCCAAGAAAATCAAACAGTCACAGTAGAACGATCTATTCGGAATACCCACCGGACGTTGATCAATGATGCTGTTCGTCACGTGTTGGAAATGGAGGAGAGGGGAGCGGGGCTTGAAGAATTAAGGCCATTTATTAGTGGCGAGAAGTACCGCAGCTGTATGATTGATGGACAGTTACAAGATGGAATGGCTTATTGTGGTCAGGCCGTAGGTTTGATCAATGATATTCCTTCCGTAAGTACAGTTGTAGATTCCTTTATTAATGGGGCACGGGAAATTGGCGAAAGATTGATCACCATGCACAATGATTAAAACAATGCTCAACGACAATTTGCATTAAGCAAGTTTGACGGTTTTTGTCTGACAATAGGTACATTTAATGTATATTTTGGTATTAATTTTATGGTACATTGATAAAAGTGAAAAATACTTAATCAATCATTTAAGGAGGTTACTTCAAATGTTATCTGATAGTGATTATAAAAAGTTAACCGCGCCGGAGTCTATCGCCCTGGTTGGCGTTACCAGCCGCTCGGGCAAAGGAAGCAATAACCCGCTGGAGGTATTACACAAATACGGCTACCGGGGGAGGATTTACCCCGTTAATCGAAAGGGAGGATTAATTTTGGGGCGCCAAGCCTATAGCTCCCTGCTGGACGTGCCGGAAATACCTGACCTGGCGGTTATTTGCGCACCTCGTGACGCAGTGCCGGAGCTTTTTGGGCAGTGCGCTGCTAAAGGGGTCAAAATTGTAATCATCACAGCCCAGGGCTTTTTCGACGGGGACGAACGGGGCAGGTTAATGCAAGAAGAGCTCCTTGAGGTTTCGACTAAAAACAACATCAGGGTACTCGGACCAAACACCCTTGGAATTGTCAACAATTTTGATAATTTTTGCACTTCTTTTATGGATTTTATCAACTTTATTAAACCGATAGGGATTACTTGCCAAACGGGCGCTTTCTTTCTTGGCGCTTCTCAGTTTTGCACCGGCATAGGACTCATAATTGATACCGGCAACACAACAGATATAGCAGTAACCGACGTGTTAGGCCATCTCGCGCGGGATTCCCGTCTCAAAGTAATAAACATACACATGGAGGGCTTGAAAAATGGGCTTGAGTTTATGCAGGTGGCTAAAGATGCCGTGGCGCACAGGCCGGTGATTATTTATAAAACCGGAGCCAGCCCCGCCGGTTCAGTCGCCGCGAGTTCACATACCGGCTCGCTGGCCGGTGAAGACAGGGTTTTTGACACTGCTTTTAAACAGTGCGGCTTGCTCCGCGCGGCGGACATCGAAGAAATTGGCGACCTCAATAAGACCTTCTGCACCTTTAACGGGATCAAGGGAACCCGGATCGGAATTGTTTCGATATCCGGCGGCGCAGGGGTGATGGCGGTGGATGCCTGCACCCGGTACGGCTTGGAAATAGCCACATTAAGCAAAGCAACTTTTGATCAGCTTAATGAATTGTTTCCGGAGTGGGCACAATGCAGCAATCCCATGGATATGTGGCCGGCCAGCATGTTTCACGGATATCACTATTCCTACCGCCGCATCCTAGAAGCCTTCCTGGAAGACCCCCAGATAGATTCAGTGATTTGCTTTCTCGGCGCATTTCTGGATAAAGAAGAGGACTTTTTAAACGTAACCAGTATAGTAAGGGAGATCGCCGCTAAATATCCGGATAAACCAATAGTCGCCTCCGCCTGTGGGGGGCGTTATCGGGACTATGAATTGGAATTGGAAAAAGATAACAATGTTGTGTTTTATTTTTCGCTTGACCGCGCGGCCAGAGCGCTCTCCGCGCTGTATAAATATCATCACCTGATTAAGAAGAAAGAGCATCGGCCGATAGTACTGCCGGATCACCCGGGCCAAATCCACGTCGGGAAAATACTGGCCGGCAAAAGTAAGGGAAACCTGTCCC
>JBAQLX010000716.1:0-7612 GCA_049302315.1 Desulfosporosinus sp. | reverse complement strand
TCCGGAAGATAAAAGATGAAACCTTTATCCGGATGTGGCGTCTCTATCTCAACTCCTGCGCTGCTTCATTCCATTGCGGCAACATAGATCTTCATCAGTTCTTATTTACCAAAGGAGTAAACAATTCGTGGCCTATGACCCGTGAATATATGATTCCTAATCATTAGTTTCTCATAACTTCCTTGCGAAATTAGGGGAAACCTGTCTCATAAAAAGGGCTGTGTGAAAACACAGCCCCTTGGCTTTTTCCAACTAACCTTATAACTAGTTGCTCTTAGGTACAGGAATCTGAGGTAATTGCTTGGTTAACTCATTAATATCCGTTACTTGAACACCGTCGGGGAGTTTAAATGCAGCTTCCGGTATTGGTCCAACTTTCATATTTTTATACTCAAGGACACTTTTGTTTCCATCTGGGCTTACAGTTTCTACTTTAACAAATATTCCGTAATCCTCACAAACCCACATTTTTTTCAGGTCTTTTCCATCCGACCCAGACAAACTAATTACTCTGCACTTGACGCCGTCATAAACAGTTGTTTCCAGAGACTTATACATATCGGCTTGAGAGTTAGCTTCTTCCAGAAAATCGTTTGGAGTTTTGGACTGTTTCGCTTTATCCATTGTAAGTTTAAGAGCAGTATTTTCATTAGGGTAATAACCAATAAATGAATCCCCATCTATTAGGATAATCATGTTTTGTCCTTCAACTGTAACATCAAATTTCATCTTGTTTCCTTGCATCCAGACCTTACCGTTTAATGCTGTCTTCCCATTTTCGGATACAACAAAGTCGTAACTTATACCCCCAAGTTTTTGACCTTTGGTAAATAGTTCAGAAATTGTTTCTTCCTTAAGAAACCTGGATATTTACTGACGGTTGATTCGAAGCTGGAGCGCTAGTGTCTTTGCTTGTTCCCCCGCACCCTGCCAGAATGGTACTGGACAGTAAAATCAGAGCACATATCAATACAGAACATTTCTTCACTCTTGACACCCCTTTTTTTATTTCATCTCATCAATATTATCAATTAAAAAGGGGATTTTTCTATCTTAAAATTTCGACAAATATCGACTGACACATGTTTCTTACTGAAGTTTCTTACTGAAGGACAGTTTACTTAGATATCCAACTGAGAAAATGTCCGTGCAGTTCGATATATAATAATCTAATAATTTCTTTCCTGGACCTCAAAATATGCTTTAGGGTGCTCACAAACCGGACACACTTCAGGTGCTTCAGTTCCCACATGAATGTGACCACAGTTCCTGCATTTCCAATACACCTTGCCGTCTTTTTTATAAACTTTGCCCTGTTCCAGGTTCTCTAAAAGTTGTTTATAGCGCTCTTCGTGCTCTTTTTCTATTCTTGCTACCCCTTCAAATAACAGCGCAATATCTTCGAATCCTTCTTCCCGGGCTTCAGCAGCCATTTTGGGATACATTTCGGTCCACTCGCCATTTTCTCCGGCAGCAGCCGCTTGCAAATTTTCAATAGTATTGGCGATACCACTAAACTTTTTCAGCCAAATTTTAGCATGTTCCTTCTCATTTTCTGCAGTCTCCAGGAATAAAGCGGCAATTTGTTCATACCCTTCTTTTTTGGCAGCGGACGCAAAATAGGTATACTTGTTACGGGCTTGAGATTCTCCTGCAAAAGCATCTCTTAAGTTCTTTTCGGTCTTAGTACCCTTTAACTCTTTCATCGCAGTTCTCCCTTCACTTATTAATTTTCCACAAGCCATGCAGATTACAGTACTCTCTGACTTCCACTACTTCCTCTGATTTAACAGGAAATTCTGCCGCCGGTTTTTGCGAAGGCCTTAACTCTGCTCGTAATACTTGGTCTTTCGTCAAGACTTCTATAAACCTGATCGCATGTTTCTCTTCCATCGGGTGTTCAACGCTGCCCACTTTAACCAAAATCCCGTTACCCGAGACCTCAAGCACAGGCACATGTTTTTCTTTTCCAGTATCTTCTGTTTTAGCTGCAAGCTTCTCCATAGGCTGGTTGCAACAAACCAAAGCTGAAGCCCCTGAATGGACAACCTCAACCACATTACCACAAACGTTGCACTTGTAGAGTTCTCGTAATTCTGTCATTCTAATCCCTCCATTTCTTTCAATTCCTAACTCGATAGTTTTTATCTTGGATACGCACTTTTTTTGACTTACACATTTGACCAAGTTATGCTACTGGTGTAAATTGATCCTTACTAGCGCTTACCAGTATTCTACATATTAGTATTCTACATATCTTTTTGTTTTCCTCTCAGAAATAAATATGAATAAATAATTATTTTAAGAACAGTTGAAGAATAGTGTGGGACCCTGATCATTTAACCATGGCTAATCTGAATTGTCGAATTTGTCTTAATGGGAGCTAGGAAGGAAGATAGGGTACCGTACACAAACCAAACGCGGTGAATGTAAAGGTACCCTTTTAGTCGTACTTGTGAAACCGAACATACTGCGTGAAAAGTTTACTGCGTGAAAAGGTATTTGCGAAAAATTAAGCCATGAATATTTTTAGATCCTCTTCAACATTGGTTATGCCTGCGATTCCAAAGTTCTCAACCAGAACGTTCACGACATTGGGGGACAAGAACCCCGGTAGGGTCGGTCCTAAGTGAATATTCTTCACACCCAAGTAGAGTAAGGCCAGTAAGACGATCACGGCTTTTTGCTCATACCATGCGATATTGTAGGAGATTGGCAGTTGATTGATGTCTTCCAAGCCAAACACTTCTTTCAGTTTTAAGGCGATCACGGCCAAGGAATAAGAGTCATTGCATTGTCCTGCATCGAGAACTCTCGGAATACCGCCGATATCCCCAAGGTTCAGTTTATTATACTTGTATTTGGCACACCCTGCCGTCAGGATCACGGTGTCTTTGGGCAGCGCCTGGGCAAACTCAGCATAGTAGTTTCGACTCTTCATCCGTCCGTCACAGCCTGCCATGACGAAGAAGCGTTTAATAGCTCCCGTCTTGACCGCATCAACAACTTGATCGGCCAAGGCTATGACTTGATTGTGGGCAAATCCTCCGACAATCTCTCCCGTTTCGATTTCTGTCGGCGCCGGACATTGCTTTGCGTGAGAGATAAGGGCGGAGAAGTCTTTAGGCTTTCCCTCTGCGCGGTCAGCGATGTGCTTCACTCCTTCAAAGCCGACAACACCGGTGGTGTAGACGCGATCTTTGTAGGAATCTTTCGGTGGAATGAGGCAGTTAGTGGTCAACAAAATGGGGCCGTTAAAAGTATCGAATTCTTTATCTTGTTTATACCAGGCATTTCCGTAGTTGCCGACAAAATTGTCATACTTCTTAAAGGCAGGATAGTAATGAGCTGAGAGCATTTCCCCGTTGGTATAAACATCCACGCCGGACCCTTTCGTTTGGATGAGCAACTCTTCGAGGTCCTTCAAATCATGACCGCTGATCAGAATGGCGGGGTTGTTTCTAACTCCAATATTAACTTTGGTAAGTTCCGGGTTGCCGTAGGCGGTGGTGTTAGCTTTATCCAGAAGGGCCATCACCTCAACCCCATATTTCCCTGCCTCCAGGATGAGGGTCACGAGATCACCCGCAGCAAGTCTGTCATCGAGTGTGGCTGCCAAGGCTTTTTCGATAAAAGCGAAGATCGCGGCATCTTGATATTCCAGAGCATAGGCATGTTCAGCATAAGCGGCAATCCCTTTTAAACCATAGGTCAGCAATTGTCTGAGAGAGCGAATATCTTCATTTTCTGTCGCTAAGACACCCACCAGCGCAGCTTTCGTCTCGAACTCCTCCGGGGATGATGTCCAGGTAGCTGCATCGTGTAAGTTCGCCGGAAGCGAGCCGCCCGCTTGAAGAACTGCTTGTTGAAGATCCTCGCGCAGTTTGAGACCATCCTGGATGCGCTCGACGAATCGTCTGCGATCAAAGTTGACGTTTGTAATCGTGCTAAAGAGGCTTTCCATGATGAACTTATCGACATCTTTGCTGTCGAGATGGTGTTCACGCGCTTGAACCGCATAGATCGCGATTCCTTTTAAGGTGTAGATCAGAAGATCTTGCAACCTGGCAACATTTTCGGGTTTTCCGCAAACCCCTTTAATTGTACAACCGGTTCCTTTAGCTGTTTCCTGACACTGATAACAAAACATACTCATCTTGTACCCTCCTGAATTTCATTTAGTTAATGCCAACATCTCAGGTTTACTTGCATAATTAGATCACACGTTAATCTTCCTGGATACTGCCATCGGTATTGAGCGTCACGGCCTGCCAAGGTCATTTTGCGGCAGTTAAACAGCGCTTTTTAACTGCCTTAAGGATCGTCTTGCTTTTGTTGAGATCAGTATACTATAATAAAAATAAAAAATCGGTAGCTATAGCAACCGAAAACAAGGTGTGATGATTTTGTTTGAAAAATTTTTACCGGTTTTAACCAAAGCTTCTTTGTTCCAAGACATAAAGCCAGATGATCTCAACACAATGTTAGGCTGCCTGCAGCCAAAACTCAGCGAATTTAAGAAAAACAATTACATTGCCATTGCCGGAAACCGCTTTGAAAGCATGGGTATCCTGCTTTACGGGGAAGCTGCCCTGATGAAGGAAAATGCAGCTGGGAACCGAATGTTGCTGGCAATTCTTAAACCCGGGGATATTTTTGGGGAAACTGCGGTATTTTCCGGCAAATCTGTCTGGCCGACAACTGTTGTCGCCCAAGAAACCTGTAAGGTTATGTTTCTACCGAAACAAAAAATTCTTGGAGAGTGCGCCAATCTTTGCATTTGGCACCGGACAATTATCGAAAACATGCTGAAAGATATTTCCGAGAAGGCTCTCCTGCTCAATCAAAAACTGGAGTACTTGTCCATGAAAAGCATGCGGGGCAAACTGAGTTCCTTTTTGCTGGAGCAGTACAAAACGAACGGCAGCCCTACCTTTTTGCTGCCGATGAAACGCCATGAACTGGCTGATTTTTTAAATGTCTCCCGACCCTCCATGTCCCGGGAAATGTGCCGTATGCGGGATGAAGGCGTCATTGATTTTCAGCGATCATCCGTTCAGATTAATGATATGGAATCCTTAAAGGACATGGTTGAATGATTCCGATGCAGGTTCTTCCTCCTCGAACAGGAATTCCTGTATCAGTTTAATGCCCATAGATACGTCTATAGAAGATAGTGATCGGAAACATCTCATTATTCAAGTTGCATTTGGGGTATGCAGATGCAGATTTCCTCATATCTTGGCTCAGGTCAGAATATTTATGCATCCACGTCAAATCTCTATGTTGCAGTAAACCAATATCAGCGGATTGATCCACCTAACCAGCCGCAATCTACGCCTCAACTTGCCCCGGCGCCTAATTCATTAAAATCAACAACCGCTCTCTATAAATTTGGACTGATTCAAGGCACAACGACATTTAAAGCTAAAGGTGAAGTACCAGGTACCATTCTTAATCAGTTTGCAATGGATGAAGCTAACGGCTACTTCAGGATCGCTACCACTACGGGTGAAATCTGGCGAACTGATGAATTTACCTCCAAAAATAATGTATATATTCTAGATCAAGCCCTCCAATTGACGGGGAAGGTCGAAGATATTGCGCCCGGAGAGAAGATCTATTTTTCAGCTAAATCAATCATTTCGTAGACTTCGGGACTTGTAACCTTATATATAACCATCGTTCCATCTTTCTTACTGTCCACAATACCTTGATTTTTTAATACCGCAAGATGCTGGGAAGCATTTGACGGCTCCGAATCTATTTGAGGGAGTATTTCGCAGACACACGAAGACTTTTCTTTTAATAGGCGTACTATTTTAAGCCTTATAGGGTGTGATAATAACTACCATAAATTATTCAATCTAGTTTTAAGATCCAGCGTTTTTTCTTCAATGATTTTGGCTATTTTGAAAAATTCCTGCTTATCTTTTCCTGTCGGATCTTCCAGTCCCCAATCTTCCCTGTATTTACAAGGTACGAAAGGACAATTTACATTGCATCCCATAGTTATCACGACATCAACCGGCGGAATATCTGTAATCAGTTTGGGTTTTTGTGTTGTATTCATATCTACGCCATAAAGTTCCTTAATTGCCGCTATCGCGTCTTGATTAATTTCGTTTTTGATTTCCATGCCTGCGGAATAAGCTTCAATACTTTCCAGTGCGATTACGTTGGATATAGCTTCCGCCATTTGGGAACGACAGGAGTTATGAACACAGATAAAAGCAACTTTTATTTTCTCCGGCATCTTATACCCCTCTTTTGTAGCTTATAGGTATTCCCTGTTCATTATAATATTTGCGTTTCAGATGAAGAGCGGAATTGACAAGGGCAATCATAACCGGAACCTCCACCAGTGGACCAATGACTGCCGTAAACGCTGCATCGGAGGCAATGCCAAACACGGCGACAGCTACAGCAATCGCCAGCTCAAAATTATTGCTGGCCGCTGTAAAGGCTAAGGTTACTGTCTGCTCGTAACCGAATCCTCCTCTATAAGACATGTAAAAGCTGACAAAGAACATGATCGTAAAATAAATCAAAAGTGGTATAGCAATTCTTAGAACATTCATCGGATTATTAATAATCTGTTCACCTTTGGTGATGAACATGATAACAATCGTATACAGCAGTGCTATTAAAGCCAAAGGAGATATTTTAGGCATAAATACTTTTTCATACCATGCTTTTGTTTTCGCTCTTATTAAGCTGAATCTGGTAATAAATCCTGCCGCAAAAGGAATTCCCAAGTAAATCAGCACACTCTTTGCTACTTCCCACATGGATACTTCAACGATTTGCCCACCCCAGGAAAGACCTAACCATTGGGGAATGAGAGTAACAAATAGATAAATATAAACGGTATATAAAAGTATCTGAAAGATCGAGTTCAAAGCCACCAAGGCAGCGCAATATTCATTATCACCTTTAGCAAGAGTGTTCCAGACAATAACCATAGCAATGCAACGTGCCAAACCGATAATTATTAAACCAATAGCAAAACCAGGCATATCCCCCAGTAACAATACCGCTAAAACAAACATCAAAATCGGTCCGATAAGCCAGTTCTGAATCAGGGAAAAGGTAAAAATCTTTTTGTTTTGTACCACTTTGCCAATCTCTTCATACTTGACCTTGGCTAAGGGCGGATACATCATCACAATCAGTCCGATAGCAATCGGCCACGATATGGTCCCCGTGCTAAACTTCCCCAGCGATACCGCCAGGTTTGGGAACAGATAACCAGCCATAACGCCAACAGCCATGGCTATAAATATCCAGAGAGTTAAAAATCTGTCCAAAAACGGCAATTTTACTTGACTTGTTTTTTCCATTGCTACCAACCTCCTAATAGCATAATATTAGTCGCAGTCAATATTTTTTCGTTTGAACCATTCCTTCAGGTTTTCCAAATCGTTATGAAAGCGTTCCGAATTTCTTAAATTGTCAAATACTCAATCATATATGAACCTGATAGAGTCATCCTTTCTGAATGAATAGTCCAGCAATTCGCAGACAATTTCTTCCACTTTATTTGTGTTGATATGACAAGAAAAAACTTATAATGAATTGACTTAAAGACAAACCAAAACTAATTTTTCGC
>JBAQLX010000715.1:0-1769 GCA_049302315.1 Desulfosporosinus sp. | reverse complement strand
CGTCTCACGCTGTACACTTTATTCGTTTACACTGGGACGCGAAATTGCCATATCAGATGAGCTGCGCAAAGGCATTCAAGCGCCAGGCTTTCCTGTCTTAGTATAAAATGGCGTAACTACACCTTACCACAGGAAGCAAGATACGCACCATAGTACTGAACGAACTTCATCGTAGTAAGGCAAACTCCCGTTGGACAAAATTGTTTAAAGTAGTTGCTGTTAAATTAGTGGATGTTTTATGATATCATTGATAAAAGTTAAGAATACCTAATTATTAATTTAAGGGGGTTACTTCTAAATGTTACCGGATAGTGATTATAAAAAGTTAACCGCGCCGGAGTCTATCGCCTTGGTTGGCGTGACCGGTCGCTCAGGCAAAGGAAGCAATAACCCGCTGGAAGTATTACTCAAATACGGTTACCGGGGGAGGGTTTACCCCGTGAATCGCAAGGGAGGAATAATTTTAGGGCACCAAGCCTATACCTCCCTGCTGGACGTGCCGGAAATACCTGACCTGACGCTTATTTGCGCGCCGCGTGATGCAGTGCCGGAGCTTTTTGGGCAGTGCGCCGTTAAAGGGGTTAGAATTGTCATTATCATAGCCCAGGGTTTTTTCGACGGGGACGAACGGGGCAGGTTAATGCAAAAAGAGCTCTTGGAGGTGTCCGCTAAAAACAACATCAGGGTACTCGGACCAAACACCCTGGGGATAGTAAATAATTTTGAGCACTGCTGCACTTCTTTTATCAAGTTTATTAACGTTATTAAACCGATCGGAATTACTTGCCAAACGGGTGCTTTCTATATCGGCGCTGCCCAGTATTGCACTGGCATAGGACTAATGATTGATACCGGCAACACATCAGATATCGCAGTAAGCGACGTGTTAGGCCATCTCGCGCGGGATTCCCGTCTCAAAGTCATAAATATACACATGGAGGGTTTGAAAAATGGGCTTGAGTTTATGCAGGCGGCTAAAGACGCCGTGGCGCACAGGCCGGTGATTATTTATAAAACCGGAGCCAGCCCCGCCGGTTCAGTCGCCGCAAGTTCACATACCGGCTCGCTGGCCGGTGAAGACAGAGTTTTTGACACAGCTTTTAAACAGTGCGGCTTGCTCCGCGCAGCGGACACCGAGGAAATCGGCGACCTCAATAAGGCCTTCTGCACCTATAACGGGATCAAGGGAAACCGGATCGGAATCGTTTCGATCTCCGGCGGTGCAGGGGTGATGGCGGCGGATGCCTGCAACCGGTACGGCTTGGAAATAGCCGCATTAAGCAAAACAACTTATGAGCAGCTTAATGAATTGTTCCCGGCATGGGCACGCTGCAGCAATCCCATGGATATGTGGCCGGCCAGTATGTTTCACGGATTTCACTATTCCTACCGCCGCATCCTGGAAGCTTTCATGGAAGACCCTCAGGTCGATGCAGTGATTTGCCTTATTTTTTCACATCTGGAAAAAGAAGATGACTTTTTAGACGCAACCGGCGTAGTCAGGGAGATCGCCGCTAAATATCCGGATAAACCGATAGTCGCTTCCACATGCGGGGGGCGTTATCAGGACTATGAATTGGAATTGGAAAAAGATAATAATGTGGTGTTTTATTTTTCGCTTGATCGTGCGGCCAGAGCGCTATCCGCGCTGTATAAATATCATCACCTGATTAAGAAGAAAGAGCATCGGCCGATAGTACTGCCGGATCACCCGGGCCAAATCCACGTCGGGAAAATACTGGCCGGCAAAAGTAAGGGAAACCTGTCCC
>JBAQLX010000714.1:0-1945 GCA_049302315.1 Desulfosporosinus sp. | reverse complement strand
TTCCAGGGCTATTTTCCTGCTCCCGTCCGAAAATTGCTCAAGCAGGGGTAATAATTGCCGGTCCGCCCGCGACGACCAGCAGCTCCTGTCCGCCTTGGCAGGGAAATTGCAAACCGGCCTCCCATCCCGACGAAGTGCCACTCCCGCTATGCCATCCAATGCAAGGTGTTTAGATAGGGCATGACTTAACTCAACCAGAGGCCCTTCTCCCTCTCCGATAATGCAACAGTCACAGCATTCGTCAAGCAAAATAGAATCCCAATGAAACGTTGCGTAGTATCCTCCGGCAACACAAAGAACAGAACCATCCGCAACTTTGATCTGCTTCAGCAATTGCAGGGATTGTTCCCAATTGGCATAGTTCATGCTGCAAGCGACAATGCTCGGCTCCACTTTCAATATAGCTTCGACTAGCAGGTCAGCGGATAAGCCTTGCAGCAAACTGTCAAACTGCACAGGATCATAACCCGCGCTAATAATTGCGCCGGAAATCATCTCAATTCCCAAATGGTCTATAGCTGGCGAGACAGGAGTAGCATCCACCCCCGCAGATATATGCACAAGTGCAACTTTCAATCGGGATACACCGGCTTTCTTTTGTTATGGCATTAAAATCTTTTCTTTTCAAAATTATGTGCCAGTACCTGCATAACATCGCTTCGTTTACTCCATCTTTTTCTCCTCTGTTTTCTTGCTTTCGCTTGCTTCAACTTTGATTACACATCCTTCTTTCTCTGCGTTTGGCACATTCTTTTTATGATAATATTGCAGAGAATTATCATTATCGACCGCACGAGCTTCTACATCCATTGGTTTAGCCCAACCTGTTTTATCCGGACTTACTTCACCATTAATTCGAATTTGATCATTGATTACATTGTATAGAAACCCGGTATCAACAGGCAAAATAACCTCTGTTTTCGTGTCTTTAAATACTTCACTGAATATGTCAACAAGTTTAGTTCTTTGCCCGTTAAATTCTTCTCCAAACTCGGAGATGAAGCAATAATCAGGTTTTAGCGTTTCGATTAGGCTGGCCAGCCCTAGGCGTCCGAGATGATTCTTATAGAATGGCGGACTCGTAATTTCCGCATCTGGATTTGGAATAGGATCATATTCTTTTTCCTTTACTTTAAATCCGCCTAGGTGGGCAATCAGTATTATTTTTTTATGTTTCTTTTCATATTTCTCAGATAAGTCGGAATACTGTTTCTTGATTTCTTTGCTCCAGCCCGTATCCCCGGTAATAATTAATACAGAATTCTCCTCAGTGAATTCAAAGACAAAACCTACCGAGTCTCTATCGGAAATATTATCGTCGTGTTTAGCGGCAATTACTTGTATATCCACGCACTTTTTAATGCTTATTTTAATGCTATCGAACTCTATTTGCTTACAATTTTCATTATTTTTATCATTCTGCCGGTTCTCATGTGATTTTGCTTCAATAACATGTATTCGATAATCTTTATCGGACTGCAGGTTAAACAGCCCATTGTATTTGTCCATAGTGCTTTTAGTTAGAAACAAATCAATAATCTTTTTTCTTTTATTAAGAAACTCATTATTGCAGTCTTCTTTAAAGCCTTTTTCAGTACACGTAATCTCCTTATTATAAAACATCGCCATATCCGCGCGAATTGTATTATCCCTGTTAAACGTTTCCTCGCCTTTCAATTCTTCATTATATCTATGCAAAAGCGTAAGAATGGATTCCAGGTCGGCCGTATGGTCATTATGAGCATGGGTAATCAGTACCGCATCTATTTCATGAAACTTATGCCCAGCCTCTCTATAGTTGTCGATAAAGTTAAACCCGGGATCCACCACGATCCCCTTGCCTTTAATCTTGATAAAGTAGCCTCCGCCCTTGCTGGCGAAGTGATTATCGGCAATTATTGGGGTATAGGAATTCCAGCGACGAAGAACTTCAAATGTTATATCC
>JBAQLX010000713.1:0-2837 GCA_049302315.1 Desulfosporosinus sp. | reverse complement strand
GATAATAAGTTCTTCAGGGTCTGTGATCCGGGTTCCCGAGATTACATCAATAAGAGTCCGATCAGAATCTTCGTCGTAGATGGGCTTATTTAACGAAACATATGAGTTAAGCGGAATGTGTTTCTGTCGAGTCGCCGTTTTAATCGCCGTGATAATCTGGCGAGTAATACATAATTCGGCAAAAGCTCGAAAGGAAGAAAGTTTGTCGCCACGGAAATCCCTAACAGCTTTATAAAGTCCGATCATACCCTCTTGAATAATATCTTCCCGATCGGCTCCAATCAGAAAATATGAACGTGCTTTGGCCCTAACAAAATTTTTATATTTGTTAATCAGGTATTCCAGTGCTGTAGCGTCGCCTTCCTTAGCAAGTTCAACCACCTGTTCATCCACGATCACGTCGATGCTTTCGTACTCCAGTAGTTCTGCTTGGGCTTGAAGCGTCAAGTTGATACCCCCTACAATGTCGTTCATGAAGAAGTCGCAAATCTCGCTCGCCCATGTCCACGAGCAACAATTTATTATACTCGACCCTTAAGAAAAGCGTCAAGGCGAAGTTTTGGTTGTTCTGTCGTTTCGCGTTAATCCCGTGTCGCGCTTTGTGCTTCGCGCCTCGTGCCTCGCATCCGCTGGCGAAGAACTTCATAAAGCATGACAGACCCTGCAACGCTAGCGTTTAGCGAACTGACCTTACCCCTCATCGGCAAACTGACAAGCTCATCACAATTTTCTCGAAGTAAACGACTTATGCCTTTTCCTTCGCTGCCAATGACAATAACCCGCGAACCTGTGAGGTCAGCTTCAAAAGCTTCTTTTCCTCCCACTTCAGCCCCAGATACCCAGCACCCCTTCTTCTTCAGATCCTGTAAAGTTTGGACTAGATTGCTCACTCGCGCTACCCGCACATACTCGACAGCCCCTGCAGAAGTTTTGGCAACAGTACCTGTCAAAGCAATACTTCTCCGTTTAGGAATAATGACCCCATGGGCTCCGACGGCGTCAACCGTTCGCAGCAACGCTCCCAAATTATGAGGGTCTTCGATCTCATCCAACATCAAGATAAAAGGAGCTTCTTGCCTCTCCTCAGCCAAGGCAAGAATATCCTCTACATTAGCATACTCCCGCGCGGCAACATAGGCAAGCATTCCCTGGTGGCGCTCTCGGTTCGTTAAACGGTCAAGGGTCTGACGATCCACGAATTGATAAGGTATGCTCCGTTCATGCAATAACGAAATGATTTCCTGATTCCGTCCACTAGGTCCTTCCGTTACAAAGAGCACTTTGTTAACGGGTTTTCCGCTTTTTAAAAGCTCTAAAACGGAATTCTTTCCGTAAACCATTTCATCGTTCAAATCGTTCCCTTCTTTCCTTCAAGGGATTTCAAGCTCCCACAACATAACAGTCTCAAAGCTTCCAAACGCCTCATGACTCCGCCTTACGCTCGGCGGAATGACAAGCTCAATCTCTCAATAAGCATCTGCTTCTTTCATTGACTCTCCCTGAAGTATGTCGTCCACTTGATTGAACGCCCATTGCATGCGATCGTTTTGTCTATTCAAATGCCAATAGCCCACTAAGCTTTCAAACGCCGTTGCATGACGGTAGGTCACAACGTCTACGTTCCTGGGATGTCCTCCCTTGGCATTTCGTCCGCGCAAAACGACTTGCTGTTCAACCTCATTAAGAGCGGGTAAAAGGGTACGTAAAATCTGGGCTTGGGTACTGGCACAAACATAGCTTACCGCTTGTTTGTGGAGTTCCTTAACCTTTTCATGCCCCAGCTCCAACATATGCGTCCTAGCCCAAAGTTCATAGACCGCATCCCCCAAATAAGCCAGGGTTAAGGCATTCATTTCCTGCCAATTTCGCATACAGTCCCCTTTCAACTACTTCTTAATTTGCCACCTCGCACCCTGCGGCGTATCTTCGATAATAATGTCTTTATCTTTGAGCGCATCGCGGATAAAATCCGCCATTTCCCAATCTTTTTTCTGGCGGCTCCGTGAACGGATCTGCAAAACTACCTCCATTACTTGGGTGAGCATTTCATCATTTTCGACATGAGCCTGGGCCGGATGAAGCAGGTCAAAGCCGAGCGCTTCTCCAAGTTCTAAAAGCGTCTTTTGGGCTTCTTCCAATCCTTTGGAAGGGGCAGGATTTTCCTGGACATACCCATTCATCGTTTTGGCTAATTCAAAGAGCGCCGCATAAGCCAGTGCTGAGTTGAAATCTTCATCCATGGCCTTCCCAAATGCCTCGCGAGCTTCTTTTGCTGCCTTAAACAATTCCTCCTCAATCCGTTCGTTTTGAGAAGACCCCTCACGCTCCAAAGCCTGCTGGGCCAAACGGATACTGGTTTGCAACCGTTCTAACCCTTTTTGGGCCATGACCAAGTTCTGATCATCAAAATCCAATGGGCTGCGATAATGAGTTCCCAGTAAATAAAAGCGGATGACTTCTCCAGGAGATTTTTCAAGCAACTCCCGGATTGTGAAAAAATTGCCTAAGGACTTGGACATCTTTTCTTGATTGATTGTCAGAAATGCGTTGTGCATCCAATAATGGGCGAATGTCTGTCCTTTTAAGTACCCTTCCGATTGGGCAATCTCATTTTCATGATGAGGAAAAATGAGGTCTCCGCCCCCACCATGTATATCAAATCCTGCCCCCAGATATTTCAACGACATGGCCGTGCATTCAATGTGCCAACCTGGACGCCCCTTGCCCCACGGGCTTTCCCAGGCCGGTTCTCCCGGCTTTGTATTTTTCCAAAGTGCAAAATCCATCGGATGATGTTTACGTTCGTCCACCTCAATCCTTGCCCCGGCCTTCATATC
>JBAQLX010000712.1:0-4889 GCA_049302315.1 Desulfosporosinus sp. | reverse complement strand
CTATAACTATAACTATAACTATAACTTTGGACTCTGTCCACTAACATTAAACTACTCAATTCGAACCTCGTACCTCGCACCTCGAGCTTCGCACCTCGCTATAGGGCTTCTGAGGATTGAATGCGTTCTCGCAGGTCAAAGAGATACTGAAGGGCTTGGCGGGCAGTCATATCTTCCAGTGGCAATTTTTTTATTTCCTGCAAAAGCGGGTGAGTTTGCGGAACGTCAAAGAGCGAAAATTGAGTAACTTGCGTGGGTGGCGCGCTCCTGGCAGACGCCGGCTCGGAGGATTCCAGTTCTAAAAGCAGGACTTTAGCACGTTTCAGAAGGTCTTGCGGCAGACCGGCTAAACGGGCTACATGGATACCATAACTGCGATCAGCCTTACCAGACAAGATTTTGTGTAAAAAAACGATGTCCTCTCCCCGTTCTTTCACGCCAACATGAAGGTTAAACAGCCCGGGAAAATCGTCCTGGAGGTGCGTTAGTTCATGATAATGCGTGGCAAAGAGGGTTTTAGGGTTGAACAGGGGCTGTTGAACAAGGTGCTCGGCAACCGCCCAAGCAATACTAAGTCCGTCAAACGTTGCTGTCCCCCGTCCGATTTCATCTAAGATGATCAAACTCTTCTCTGTGGCATATTTTAATATGTGGGCGACTTCTTGCATCTCAACCATGAAGGTGCTTTGTCCGGCTGCCAAATCATCCGATGCCCCGACCCGCGTAAAGATTCTGTCAACCAGGGTGATGCTGGCTCTTTGAGCTGGTACAAAGGATCCCATATGGGCCATGAGGACAATCAAGGCGACTTGGCGCATGTAGGTCGATTTCCCTGCCATATTAGGGCCGGTGATCAGAGCTAAATGAAGGTTCCTGGACATCAGGGTATCATTGGGAACGAACTCGCCAGGTTCAAGCATTTGTTCGACAACAGGGTGTCTGCCTTCGGTGATCTGAATTTGACCGTCATCTTTTATCTGAGGACGAACATAGTGGTTGCGAATTGCAACTTCAGCGAGACTGGCAAAGACATCAATTTCCGCTAATACCCGAGCTATGTGCAAAATGGTTTTTGTGTGGGTTCGGACGTCTTCCCGCAGGATTAAGAAAAGTTCATACTCTAAATCTTTGAGTTTTTCCTCAGCCCCTAGGATTTTTTGTTCGTATTCTTTCAATTGGGGCGTAATAAAGCGTTCAGCATTGGACAAGGTCTGCTTGCGTTGATAGTCCGGAGGAATAAGATGAGCATTAGCATGGGTGATTTCCAGATAGTAACCAAAGACTTTGTTATATCCGATCTTCAAGGAGCGGATTCCGGTGCGTTCACGCTCAGCGTTTTCCAGTTGGGCAACCCATGCTTTACCACCTGTCGCAATGGAACGCAGTTCGTCCACTTCTTGGGAATAACCGGTTTTGATGATATTGCCATCACGTAGAGATATTGGAGGATTGGGATTAAGAGCGCTTTGCAGCTTACCTGCGAATGAATCAAGTCCATCAAGATGGGTTGCCTTGTTTTTCAGGTTCTCCGCAGAGCTGGATGTCAGGAGAGTACGAATTTCCGGAAGAAGAGCTAAGGTTTGGGCCAAGACTATTAAATCTTTGGCATTGGCAGTCCCATAAGAAACCTTCCCCATCAGGCGCTCGAGATCATAGACCTTGGATAGAAGCTTGAATAAGTCTCTCCGGAGAAATGAGTCAGAGGTCAGTTCTTCAACTACATCAAGACGTCGATCTATTGCATCTTGCTTAAGTAATGGTTTATCAATCCAATGTTTTAGAAGTCTGCCTCCAAAGGCGGTTTGGGTTAAATCAAGCACCGACAAGAGAGTTCCTTTTTTTTCAACGCTCCGGAGGGATTCCGTGAGTTCAAGATTACGACGGGTCCATTGGTCGAGAAACATCCAGTGTTCAGAACGGAACGTCGTAATTTCCAGGATATGGGTTGGATCTACGCCGGGCATTGTTTCGAGTAAGTAGATCCATAAAGCTGTGGCAGCTCGGGTTCCTATAGGAAATTCCAGAAATAAATCTTGCTGACCAGGAAAGTGATTCTGTAAGGCCTGATCACAAAACGTTTTTTGTTCGCGCACGCTGCAGTAATAACCAACCCAAGGTTTAGGTTTTTTCATTAGTTCAGGGGGCAGTAGTATTTCAGCCGGATTAATACGGGATAGTTCAGTGAGAAGAACGTCAAGTTCCGGGGTTTGAAACATCGAAAATTCTCCAGTAGATAAATCCAGGAAAGCAAGCCCCCAGTGCGTATCATGATAAACACTGGCTAAATAATGATTGGTCCGATCAGCGACCGCTTCGGTCAGTGTTCCTGGCGAAACAATCCGAATAATGTCCCGTTTGACAATCCCTTTAGCATTTTTGGCGTCTTCCACTTGTTCACAAATGGCGACTTTATGGCCGGCCTTGACCAGCTTGGCCAAGTAATTATCTAAAGCATGATAAGGGACGCCACACATGGCAATTCGTTTCCCATCTCCTGCATCCCGACCAGTTAAGGCTATTTGCAAAAGCGGGGCGGCTAATTCTGCATCCTCCCCAAACATTTCATAAAAATCGCCTAGCCGATAAAAAAGAATAGTTCCTGGGGTCTTTGCTTTAATCCCTCGATATTGTTGCAGCATCGGGGTGGTCATACCTTGTATTCTCCCCTTTTAAGTAATTAGTTCTACTGGAAATAAGTATAAGTAACCCCAAGTTTTCTTCAAATCCTAAAAGGGAAGAGCTACCGATTTAGCCCTTCCCTTTGAATAACCTATTGTACTTCGTCAAGTGTTAGCTTCAGGAGCAACAGTACCCACTGTTACCACATCCACTAGTCTCGCATCCGCCAGGATCACAAGTGCCGTCCTGGCAGGAGCAATCGCCTGAAGAGCCGGCAATCGCATTGGTAAGAATGGTATTAACAATATCCAACATTTCTCTGAAATTATCTTGTGCCGTCATATAGGCGGCAATGGAAGGTTTCCCATCCATTCTGCTTTGAATTTGAATGACCTCAGTTTTATCGGCTAGCCCACCACTTTTTTGATCTTCCATATAACAATCATAAGCTACCTGAAATTCTGCAATCAATTGTTGGGCTGACTCGTCAGCACCCATCGCCTCTTGCGTTCTAAGTAATTCGGCACGTTCCGAACTTTGGGTAATGGCCTCAGCCAAGAGTTCTGCCTTTTCTTTAATTTCATAGTTAATCATTGTCAATATACCTCCGAATATTACATTCTACTATCTCTTTCTTCTACATTCTACATAGAATTCTGAATCCCTGCATTAAATTCATCGGCCAATAATTTTTCTCTTCCTATTCGACCACTCCAATTAGGGTCCAGGCTCCTGCTTCATTGATCCTAACATTAACTAACGATCCAATAGTTTCTGGATTACCCTTAAAAACGACGAGTTCGTTCCCGCGCGTTCGTCCGGTTAATCGCTGGGAATTTGTTTTACTGGGACCTTCCACAAGAACTTCTACCATTTTTCCAATCATATGTTGACGCCATTCAAGGCTTTCCTGGTTTTGGAAACTCATCAATTTCTGTAAACGCCTCTTTTTGACTTCCAAAGGAATCTGATTTTCCATCTTCGCGGCTGGCGTTCCTGAACGTTTAGAATACATGAAGGTAAAAGCTTGACTATAATGAGCTTGATTTATCATAGCGAGGGTTTGTTCGAAGTCTTCTTCTGATTCACCAGGAAAACCAACGATAATATCCGTCGTTATGCTAGCACTCGGGATAAGTTCGCGAATTTTTTGAACTCGGCTTAAATAGTATTCCCTTGTATATTTCCTGTTCATGCGCTCTAAAATAAAATTACTGCCTGATTGAATGGGAAGATGAAAGTGCTCACAAAGTTTTTCCCCCGCAGCAACAGTTTCAATCAGCTTATCAGATAAATCCTTGGGATGAGAAGTGATGAAACGGATCCGTGAAAGAAGTGCGATTTGATCCACTAGATGGAGTAGATCCGCAAAGTCACAGGCGGTAGAAAACTCCTTTCCGTAGGAGTTCACATTTTGTCCTAATAATGTGACCTCTCGGCAGCCACTGCCCACCAGGGGTTCGATTTCTTGAAGAATTTCCTCAGGTTTACGGCTCCTTTCCCTGCCGCGAACATGGGGAACAATGCAATATGAACAGAAATTATCGCAACCATACATGATATTTACATTTGCCTGCAGCTTGCCTTGCTCAGCAAGCGGTGTAACTTCGAGGATTGCTTTTGGTTCTTGCCATACTTCCGCCACTTTTTCTCCTTGTTCTATCCGATGTATTAGGGCGGAAAAATCGTGTAAATTATGGGTTCCGGCCCAAATATCCACATGAGGCGCCCGTTTCTGCAATCGTTCCAAGGCGCCCGGTTGTTGAACCATACAGCCGGTGACAGCTATCTTTACGTTTAAATTTCGTTCTTTAAGTTTCTTAAGTTCTCCAATTTTTCCAAGTATTCTATTCTCTGCACTTTCTCTTACGCAACAAGTATTAACAATCACCAGGTCTGCAGTTTCAAGGTCCTTTGTATGCGTATAACCACAGCGTCTTGTAATCTCTGTCAAGGTTTCAGCATCACGTTCTGACATTTGGCAACCATAGACTAAGGTAACAACCTTTTTATTATTCTTCAAGAAAGTCACTCCCAAATTGCACCCTTTAACCCTTTAGTTAATAGGAATTCACTCACCGCTTACAGATTTCGAAAGACCCCTGCTTTACGCAAGGCTTGATAAGCAATAAGAATAAAATGCCCTACAAGAAAAATTAATCCGCCAATTGCTATCCAAAAGGAAATGAATTTTAAACTCTGAGTGAAGAATGCTTTGGTCACGTGATTCACTAATTGGACTCCCTTCTCCTCGTATGTTGTATTTGTCT
>JBAQLX010000711.1:0-2120 GCA_049302315.1 Desulfosporosinus sp. | reverse complement strand
CTCGAGTTTGAACTGGATGATTGTGATAGCCTTATGCATTTTTGAAAGAAGATCAATATCCGAATCCGGCACGCTATCGGTGGAGCTGATTTTTGGTTTGAATTTGCGGCAATCATCTCCCTTATAGGTAGTCAAGGCAAATGTAGCAAGGGGGAAGAGATTGATCCCGTAGCCTTCTTCCAGGATATCCATGTTGGCGTATCTCAAACAGATTCGGACTACGTTGGAAATGCAGGCGCTGTCACCTGCCCCAGCGCCCATCCAGAGAATATCGTGGTTTCCCCACTGAATATCCACGGAATGATGTTTCATCAGGGTATCCATGATATAATGCGGTCCTGGTCCCCTGTCATAGACGTCGCCAATTATATGCAAATGGTCGACGGTAAGCCTCTGGATCACGGTGGAAATATTTATAATAAAGTCGTCTGCACTATCCAGCTCCACAATAGTATCGATGATTTGATTGTAGTATTCTTTTCTATTGGACCGATCCTCATCCTTATGTAACAGTTCCTGGATGATGTAAGCAAAATCCGGAGGAAGTGCTTTTCTGACCTTGGAACGGGTATATTTTGACGAAGCGTCCCTGCACACCTGAATCAGCCTGTAAATGGTGATCTTATACCAGTCGGTAAGGTTAACTTCCCTCTCTTTGACCAGCTGAAGCTTCTCTTCAGGGTAATAGATGAGTGAGGCAAGCTCATTGATATCATTTTGAGAGAGTGTTTTTCCCAGCACATCATTGATTTTTCTTTTTACCACTCCCGAAGCATTTTTCATCACATGGTTAAAGGCCTCATATTCTCCGTGAAGATCAGTAAGGAAATGCTCGGTACCTTTGGGGAGATTCAAAATGGATTTGAGGTTGATGACCTCAGATGCGGCTTGTGAGATAGTGTGAAATTTTTGAGACAGGAGTTCAAGATAATCCTGCTGCTTCATCAGATCTTTGGTAGTGAAATTATTCAAATTACAACCCCTCCATTCTTGATGCGAGCCTCGCTCACTCAGGGTCTGTCCCCTCCAGTATCCGCCAAATTCCTTAGGAACTCAAATGTTGCACGTATTTACTATTATGTCATCACATTGATCTTAATAACTTTATTGTGACATACTTTTAACGCGTTTTCAACCGAAATTAGAGTATAAATTTTATCTTCGTGGGTGCAGTTCGATCCTTATCGACATCGGCATGGACAGACGAAAAGAAAAAGGCCGACATCCACTTATCTGTTGATTCAGATAGGAGGATGCCAACCCAGTGATTATCCAACAACGTATTTAGCTCAAACCCGTAGCACAACTACGATTTGCCAAGTTTTTGCCAATCAGCTAAAAATTTTTCTATCCCAACATCTGTCAAAGGGTGACGAAATAACTGCCTCAAAACACCAAATGGAACCGTTGCATAGTCTGCTCCAATTTTCGCAGCTTCCGTGACATGCACAGGGTTTCGTATGCTTGCCGCAATAATTTTTGTTTTAAGGCTATGGACTTGGAAAATTTCGCACATATCTTCCAGCAAGTTGAGCCCATTTTCACCGATGTCATCCAGACGACCCAGAAATGGGCTGACATAAGTGGCGCCCGCTCGTGCTGCCAGCAGCGCTTGGTTCGCTGTAAACACAAGCGTTACATTCGTCTTGATTTTATCTGCACTTAAGGCCTTGACTGTTTTGAGACCGGCTTCTGTCATCGGAATCTTGACCACAATATTCTCATGAATTGCTGCTAACACCTTTGCTTCTTGCAGCATTCCCTCATGATCAAGCGCGATGACTTCTGCGCTAATAGGTCCATCCACGATCCCTGTCACCGTGTTAAGGAGTTCGTGAAAGTCCTTCCCTTCCTTAGCCACTAAACTGGGATTCGTCGTAAGACCGGCAATCACGCCCATATCCCAAGCTTGTTTTATTTCATCAATATTCGCCGTGTCTAAGAAAAACTCCATGATGTTGCCTTCTTTCCAATGATTAGGCCACAGTTAAAAGCCCCTACCGCGTAATGTTCATTTTGTGCTTTCTCTAGCAACTCAGCCAAGGAAACTAACGCCATTTTTTTCCCTCCTCGTTAGCGTTGGAGAGATGCTGACCACGCAGCGGACTATTGATATGCAA
>JBAQLX010000710.1:0-4236 GCA_049302315.1 Desulfosporosinus sp. | reverse complement strand
ATGCATATCGTTAAGCCGTCAGGTTAATCAGAGCGCCTTAGTGGTGATTGCTCAAAAATCTGAAGGAAGCCTGCGGGATGCCTTAAGTATTCTGGATCAATGTCTTCTTCAGGATGACCCGATCGGGGCGGAAGAAGTGTATCTGGTCCTGGGAATGGTCGGGGAGACCTTTAGTGCACAGTTAGTCGAAGCGCTAGTCTCCTCCGATTATGGCAAGAGCCTAACCTTTTTATCAGAGGGCATTCAGCAAGGCCGTGACCCGCGGCAGATCATTAGAGAACTCCTGGATTATCTTCGCCAAATGCTTTTAACCTTGGCTGCGGGAGAAACGCCTTTGGTGGCGCCCCATATTCAAGATCAGTTGGTCAAACAGAGCGAAAAGATCGGAATTTCCCGAATGTTGCGTTGGATCGCTATTCTATTACAAGGAGAAGGTCAGCTCAAATATGCGTCTAACGCCCGGTTGGCTGCCGAACTTTTATTAGTTCAGACGATTCATGAAAGTCAACCAAGTGCGCTTAGTGGGCAGGAAGAGATTTTAAAGCGGTTAACTGTAATGGAACAACAAATTAAAGGTTCAAGTATACGCCATGTAGAAAATACTGAAGTAAAGCCTCCGGTCAGCCCTAAAATAGGTCGGGTGGTCCCGAAAGATTTAACCCCATCCCCGAAGACTCTCAACGTAGAACCTAAAATAGTTGATTCAGGAAACACTATGGAAGGGACCAAACCTAACCTAAGTATAGAGGGGATCCAGGAGCGTTGGAATGACGTTTTGGACCAGGTCAAAAAACGTAAAAAATCTACCCAGGCTTTTTTGATGGAAGGAAAACCGGTTCAACTCGAGGGGAATACCTTGACGATACTTTTCCGCGAGGGATGTTCCTTTCATAAAGACAAAGTTAGCCAAATCGAAAATCGGCAGACGATCGAAGATGTACTAAAGCAACTATTCGGTATTTCCCTAACCTTGCAAAATTTTATGAAAAATGAATTTCAAACTAGGGAAACGCCAGAGAGTCAAGATATGCAAATTCAAGAGCAGGCATTTATTAATAAAGCCAAGGACATGTTCGGAGCGGATCTGGTGGTTGTCAAAGAGTAAAACGCACGAAAAATAATTGATAGGATGTGGGTTAAAATGGCAGGGTTAAAGGGAATGGGCGGCGGTATGGGTGGCAATATGAGCCAGATGTTGAAGCAGGCCCAGAAAATGCAAGAGGATATGGTTAGAGTACAGGAAGAACTTATGACTAAAACGGTGGAGGCCTCTTCTGGCGGCGGAGTGGTCCAGGTCATCGTGAGCGGGAAAATGGAATTAGTCGAGTTGAAAATCAAACCTGAAGCAGTCGACCCGGAGGATGTGGAAATGCTGGAAGATCTTATTAAAGCGGCATTAAACGAAGGGTTAAGGAAAGCCCAGGAAATGGCCAATAATGAAATGGGTAAACTGACGGGTGGTTTAAAAATCCCCGGATTGTTCTAGGCGATCTATGGATTTCTTACAATACCCGCAACCTTTGGCAGATCTTATCAGTAGTTTGGCCCGTCTTCCGGGGATTGGCCCCAAAACAGCAGGACGACTGGCCTTTTACCTCCTTCAACAACCGCGGGTTTCAGGGGATTTAGCGAAGGCTATTGTTGTGGCTAACCGAGATATCAGAAAGTGTTCGATTTGTTCGAACTTTACAGATAGAGACCCATGTGCGCTTTGTCAAAATACGCAAAGAGATCTGACGTCGCTTTGCGTCGTTGAGCATCCAAGAGATGTTGTGTCTCTGGAGAAAACCAGAGAATTTAAAGGTCTTTATCATGTTCTGCATGGTGTCCTCTCACCGATGGACGGAATTGGTCCGGAGCAGTTGACCGTCGATATGCTTTTAAAACGATTAGATGGAATAAAAGAAGTGGTTATGGCAATGAACCCTACCGTAGAAGGAGAGGCAACTGCCTTATATTTAGCTCGCTTGCTAAAACCGTTAGGAATTAGGGTAACCCGGATAGCGCATGGCTTACCCGTAGGCGGAGATCTGGAATATGCCGATGAAGTTACCATCGCCCGGGCTTTAGAAGGACGACGGCAACTTTAAAGATGGGTTTAGTACTAGTCAGACTCCCATGCCGCTGCGCAGCACAACTGATGAATGAAAAAATGTTGAAAGCTAAAAGTTCTTCTTTGACATTTGCGTGCATACTTATTTATGGACTAGCACCGGACGAGGAGGAGAATTCATGACCTTGATTTTTCTTGGTCTGTTCATTTTGCTGATAGGATTAGTTGTTCGTACTGCACTTGGGAAGCCAAACTTATTTTTAAAACTGATTATTCATATGTTAGGTGGAATTATCGGACTCTGGTTGTTCGACTTTTTGCTTAGTATTCCGGGATATGCAATTCCTATTAATTTTTTTACGATATCGTTAGTAGGGCTTTTAGGGTTTCCCGGAGTTTTAGCATTAACTGTGCTCCAGTTATTGGGGATCTAATAGGTGTTAATTGGGTACTGGTTAGGTCTTGAGGATTGATTCTGGATACCTGACTATAAATTATTGACGAATGAAATGATTAAGGGGTATACAATTAAGGGGACTATTTGTGAAATAGTTCCTTTAATTGTATTCATCTAATATTACTATGATCTTTTAAATATATACGATATACTGGTATAGTATGTGTGAAAGTATATTTATTTTGTAGAAATACAAAAGTTATGTTATTATATTACTATAGATTGGTCCGATGATCAGACCACGAGTTCACTTTTGGACTTACGGGATAGCGAGGGTTCACTCCTCCAAAAAGCCTTAAAGTTAAATTTCTCATATCACATAATAGGAGGAAGCAATTAATGGCCAAAATGAAAACCATGGATGGCAACGAAGCGGCCGCCCACGCGTCGTACGCGTTTACGGAAGTCGCCGCCATTTTCCCCATCACTCCCTCTTCGCCGATGGCCGAATTGGTTGATGAATGGGCTGCTTTTGGGAGGAAAAACGTATTTGGACAAACTGTTAAAGTTGTGGAGATGCAATCCGAGGGAGGTGCTGCCGGCGCATTACACGGTTCACTTCAGGCTGGGGCGTTAACTACCACTTATACTGCTTCGCAAGGGTTACTGTTAATGATTCCGAATATGTATAAAATTGCCGGTGAGCTTCTGCCATGCGTATTCCATGTTAGTTCCCGTGCCTTGGCAGCTCATGCGCTTTCGATTTTCGGTGATCACCAGGACGTTATGTCCGTGCGCACAACAGGTTTTGCTGAGCTTTCATCAACTAGCGTACAAGAAGCATTGGACTTGGGTTTCATTGCTCACTTTGCAACGGTCAAATCCCGTGTACCGTTCGTCCATTTTCTTGACGGCTTCCGTACCTCTCATGAAATCCAAAAAATTGAAGTACCTGAGTATAAGGAAGTTGCTCAACTATTAGACATGGAGGCAGTTCAAGCCTTCCGTGACCGTTCTTTAAATCCGGAGCGTCCGGTTCTGCGCGGGACGGCTCAAAACCCGGACGTCTACTTCCAGGGACGTGAAGCTTCTAATCGTTTCTATGCCGCTGTTCCTGACATAGTCGAACAAACTATGCAAGAATACAAGGAACTTACAGGTCGTGAATATCACCCTTTCCAATATCATGGTGCAGACAATGCAGAACATATCATAGTGGCAATGGGCTCAATCTGTGACACGATTGAGGAAACCGTTGATTACCTCGTAGCAAAAGGGGAAAAGGTAGGGGTTGTTAAAGTTCACCTGTACCGGCCGTTCTCCGGTGATTACTTCTTAAGAGTGTTGCCCAAGACTGTTCAGAAGATTGCGGTTCTTGATCGTACCAAAGAACCCGGCGCCACTGGTGAACCTCTTTATCTGGATATTAAAGATATTCTCTATGCAAGCGATATCAAACCGGTGATCGTTGGTGGTCGTTATGGCTTAGGTTCTAAAGATACGACTCCTTCTCAAGTATTAGCTGTATACAAGAACCTCAGGTCTAAAAACCCGAAAAATGGCTTTACCATTGGTATCGTCGATGATGTAACCAATACATCCTTAGCTGAAGACGAAATTATTAATACTGCTCCGGAAGGGACTATTTCCTGCAAATGCTGGGGCCTCGGTTCAGATGGCACTGTCGGTGCAAATAAACAAGCGATTAAGATTATTGGGGATCACACCAAGCTCTATGTCCAGGCATATTTCCAATACGACAGTAAGAAATCAGGCGGAGTCACGA
>JBAQLX010000709.1:0-1540 GCA_049302315.1 Desulfosporosinus sp. | reverse complement strand
GTAGAAAAAGTGGGTTCTTTACCCATCGACAAAGAACTCGGTTTTGGTAAAATTTTTACTGACCACATGTTCGTAATGAACTATCTGACGGGAAAAGGTTGGCATTCCCCGCGCATCGTTCCTTATGCTGATTTTCCTACCAGTCCTTCGATGATTGCCTTACATTATGGACAAGCAATTTTTGAGGGAATGAAAGCTTTTCGCTCCGATGACGATCGTCTGCGGGTATTCAGACCCTATGAATATTTGAATCGGTTTAACCGCTCTGCCCAATTTCTTAACATTCCCCAAATGGATGTTGAACAAATCCATGCGGCTTTATTTAAACTTTTAGCTTTAGAGAAGGACTGGATTCCAGGTAAGCCCGGTACTTCCCTTTATATCAGACCCTTTGTTGTCGCTGATGAACCGCACCTTGGCGTCAAGGTAGCGGATAGCTATCTATTGTTTATTATTCTTTCCCCAGTCGGTGCTTACTATAAAACCGGCTTTAATCCCATTAGCATTAAAGTTGAAGATAAATATGTTCGGGCTACTAAAGGTGGGCTTGGTGAAGCGAAAACCCCGGCTAATTACGCCATGAGTTTAGCTGCACAACAAGAAGCTTATGCTGAAGGTTTCGGACAAGTTCTCTGGTTGGATGCAGTCCACCGCAAATATATTGAAGAAGTAGGGACCATGAATATTCTCTTCAAGATTAATGGTGAAATCATTACACCGGCCCTCAACGGCAGTATTTTAGGAGGCATAACCCGGAAGACCGTCTTGGAATTATGCCGAAGCTGGGGGATAAAAGTATCTGAACGTCAGATTTCTATTGAGGAAGTATTTGAAGCCCATGCCAAAGGTGAGTTAGAAGAAGTTTTCGGTTCCGGTACTGCTGCGGTCATTTCCCCTGTTGGCGAGCTATCTTGGAAGGGACAAAAAATCGTAATCAGCAATAACCAAACCGGTGAATTTGCACACAAACTCTTTAATTATGTCACAAGCGTACAATCTGGTAAAATTGCGGATCAATTTAATTGGATGGAGGAAATAAAAGATTAATCGCCTAATTGTTTTAGATGGGTTTGTTATATTCAGTCTTTGACGCTTGGAGTCTCCACAGAGGACAAATGTCTCTTCTGACCAGCGCCGAGCGTCGTTATCATCCGTCTTCGTCATGGTATTTGCCACTAACCTTCAAGCAATCCCACATAGCTCTAATACTTGACTCCATATTAGTACTTCCGCTTAAGTAAAATAATTCAGTATTATTCTTATTTATACGTGACATTACCCGTTCGTATAGGGCATGCGAATTATAATCCGTATTAATGAATACCGCATTAATGAATACCGCATCTAAGTTATCCATGAAACTAAAGTCGCAATTTAGGTCATCGATAGAAATTAATATACAGGAAGGTAAAAGATCTTTTATCCAATCGTAAGACTCCCACTTCTACAAGTGGGAGAGGTACACCTTATTCTGCTTCGGTGGGGGTAGACTCCGACTTCGCCGCTAAGAATTCCTTTTGGGACGTGCGGCTTCGGCGAA
>JBAQLX010000708.1:0-2202 GCA_049302315.1 Desulfosporosinus sp. | reverse complement strand
GGTCAGTATGAAGACGGATTATTAACTGATTCCGAAAGAAAATCAAAAGTTATTAAGACGTGGGAAGAAGTTAAGGCTAAGGTTGCTAAATTGGTGCCAAAAGCGATGCTTGAAGATAATCCGATATTTTCCATTATCGATTCTGGAGCCAGAGGTAGTTGGGCTCAGCCTGTTCAAATGATCGGTATGAAGGGTTTGGTGCAAAATCCAAAAAATGAACCTATTGAATTGCCTATTAAGTCTTCTTTGAAAGAAGGTTTAACTGTTTTGGAATATTTCAACTCAACTCACGGTGCTAGAAAGGGATCCACTGATACTGCTTTAAAAACGGCTTCTGCTGGATATTTAACTCGCAGATTGGTTGATGTTTGTCAGGACTTAGTTATCAATGAAGAAGATTGTAAAACAAAAGAAGGTATTGTTTTGCACAGAAAGGATGGCAGTGAGGCTGGTCAAGTTTTCGGATATGGCAATCAGCTTTTCTCTAGAACCGCGGTTGACGAAGTTAAAGTTGATGGAAAGGTTGTAGTTGAAGCTGGGGAGATCATTTCCAAAGAAAAAGCTGAATTGATCGCAAAATCCACTGTTGAGTCTGTAAAAATAAAGTCCCCAATTACTTGTAAGAGCTTGTATGGTATTTGTGCTAAGTGCTACGGATATGATCTGGGCTATAATAAGCCGGCTAAGCCTGGTTTGGCTGTCGGTATCATTGCCGCTCAATCAATTGGTGAGCCGGGAACTCAGCTTACTATGAGAACTTTCCATACTGGAGGTGTGGCTGGTGCGGATATTACCCATGGTTTGCCTAGAATCGAAGAAATCTTTGAATGTCGTCCGCCAAAAGGTAGATCTTTTATCGCTGTTGAGGATGGCGTTGTTGAGGAAATAGAAGAAAAAGGTTTGGCAAAAATAATCAAAGTTAAATCAGACGAGAAAAAGAAAAAAAATATTGCCGAATACCAAGTTCCAAGAATTTCTACTCTGTTCGTTAAAATTGGAGATATGGTTAAAAAGGGTGATCAACTCTGTGAAGGAAATATGGACCTTAAGGAAATATTTGAATTTAAGGGCGGAGAGGAAGTAGAAAAATATGTTATAAATGAAGTTCAAAAAATTTATTTCAGTGAAGGTGCTCCTATCAACAACAAACACATTGAAGTTATTGTTAAGCAGATGTTCTCTCGTGTTCAAGTAAAAGATCCAGGTGATTCTTTGTTCGTGCAGGGAGATATCATAGAAAAGTCTCTATTCTTAGAAACTGGCAAGGCTCTTAAAAAAGCAGGAAAAACTCCGGCGAAAGCTGCTCAGAAATTAATGGGTATAACTAAAGTTGCTCTTTCCACTGAAAGCTTCTTGTCCTCTGCTTCTTTCCAAGAAACCGCTCGTGTGCTTATCAATGCCGCTTGCGAAGGCAAGTTTGATAAACTCAGGGGCCTTAAAGAGAACGTTATTATCGGAAGACTTATACCTGTTGGTTCTGGCTTAGTAGCTAGAGATACCAAAGAACAGGAGGAGGAAGTTGAAGAGTCTAAATAAATTCAAATTAACGAGCAAGCTCTCCCGCTTACTTGTAAGCGGGAGGGTAAACTTGCAAAATATACTTTTATCTGCTAAATTAATGAAACTATGTCAACGAAAATCAAAAAAAATTCAGAAGGAAAAAAAGTTTACGAACTAGCTTTTTTACTTAAAGATCCATCTTTGGATAAAGTAGTTCTTGATTTTTTAGCTCAGCACAAAGCTGTTGTTATTGATCAGTCTCCAATAAATTCCATAAAGTTGGCTTATCCGATCAAGAAACATGTAACTGGTTTTTTTGGCGTTATAAATTTAGAAGCAGAACCGGATAATATAAAGGCTCTTTCAACTGCCTTAAATCTAAGCGCTGATGTTTTAAGATTTTTGATCATTGCAGTTCCTAGTGTCAAAAAATCTTCAGAGAGGACCGAACCAAGAAAAGTAAATAAAACCGAAGCTACTACTTCAAATTCCGTACTTTCCAATAAGGATCTCGAAGATAAATTGGAAGAAATTTTAAAGTAATATGAATTTAAATAAAGCACAATTAATTGGAAGAATTACCAGTGATCCCGAATTGAGAGCTTTACCTTCTGGAATATCAGTAGCTAAATTTGGACTTGCTACAAATCATATTTATAAAACTAAGGACGGCGAGAAAAAAGAAACCGCTCAGTTCCATAA
>JBAQLX010000707.1:0-4532 GCA_049302315.1 Desulfosporosinus sp. | reverse complement strand
ACCTTACTGTCACCAGAAATGATTCATATACCTTATATAGATTATCATGTGGCGAGTATTAGAAAATGGTTTGGTATACCGGATGGGTCAATTGGGATAAAAACAAAAGGCAGCTTTTCTAATAGAGCTAGCAGTGAAGAAAATACTTTCTCAACATTAAGAAAAAAGGCACTTCAGTTAAAAAACTTATATATTCAAACAGGTAAGCAGACTTTAAAAAATGAGTATAGAATCCTATTTGCCAAAGCAGATGCTTCGCTAGATGATGGATTTACACCCCATCAAATAACATCCTTTTCCCTGAACGAGTTGGTAATCAAAGATATTGTGCAGATATCAGAAAAACGTAAAAGTAATTATAATACGTTATACACTATGTTAAAAGGAAATAGCGCAATAACGTTATTGCAAGAGTGTTACAATAATAGTGTTCCTTTTACGATGCCTATACTTGTTGAGAACAGAGATTTGATCCAGAGAGAGTTAGCTAAGAATGGAGTATACGCTTCAATATTGTGGCCAATTGATGATGAAGCAGCAAGAATATGTAAGAATTCTGAAAATTTTTCGAAGCATATGCTGGCTTTACCCATAGATCAAAGATATGACTATTGTGATATGGCTCGGATATATGAAGTAATTGATATTGTATTATAAAAGGGGAGAAATGATGAAAAGACTAATGATTCTTGGTGCTAGTATTTTACAGGTGCCTGCTATTCAAAAAGCACGAGAGATGGGGCTTTATACAATTGCTGTTGATTATGACCCTAATGCAATTGGTTTTCAGTATGCAGATAAAAATTGTTGTATCAGTACGATTGATGTTGACGCAGTGTTGGCAGAAGCAATCAGGTTGAAGATTGATGGGATCATGACTTTAGCTTCAGATATGCCAATGGTGACTGTTGCTACAGTTGCAACAGAACTTGGGTTATCAGGGATTGATGTGGAAACTGCTTATAAAGCAACAAACAAAGCTAAAATGCGCGAAGTACTCAAACAAGCTAATGTGCCAATTCCTGAGTTTTATATTGTAAATACATATGAAGAATATAGAAGAGCAGTTGATCGGTTTAGGTTTACGAAGAAATTTATTGTGAAACCCGCTGATAATTCAGGTAGTCGGGGTATATATATGGTTCAGAGTGTATCTGAGATTGATAAAGCATATAAGCATAGCAAGAAGAATTCAAGATGTGGAGCTATCTTAGTAGAGGAGTATATGGAAGGACCTGAGGTAAGTGTCGAGACGCTTACCATTAATGGTACAACTAATGTTTTGGCCATTACAGATAAGCTGACAACAGGGTTTCCCTATTTTGTTGAAATGGGACATTCGCAGCCAACACAGCTTAATAAAAATGTTGTAAAAAATATTACAGATGTTGCAAAAGCAGCTATCAAAGCTATTGGTATAACGACAGGCCCCTCTCACACTGAAATTATAGTAACAAAGAGTGGCGCAAAAATTGTTGAGCTAGGTGCAAGAATGGGTGGTGACAATATCACGACGTATCTTGTTCCATTATCAACTGGTATTGATATGGTGAAATCTGTTATTCAAATTGCCATTGGTGAAAAACCGAAACTAGATCGTTTGTTTCATAAAGGCTCGGCCATAAGGTATTTTGAAACAGAATTGGGTACGCTTAGTGGCATTGAGGGTATAGAGGTAGTAAAATCAATAGATGACGTTAAGCAGGTATATTTTACCAAAAGGATCGGAGATAAGTTGGGAGAAATCTATAGTGCGAACGATAGAATCGGATTTGTGATAGCACAAGCATATGATACGTCGCATGCAATTATGTCTTGCGAAAAAGCAATAGACAGTATAAGGATTAGTGTGACAAATGAGAATTATGATAATTACCCCAATTCTATTCACTCCTCAAAGTCCATTTAATCACATCTTTAAAGGTATTTTAGAAGGATTTCTGGATAATGAAATGTATGTGGTTCGGTGTGTTGCGGTTGATAAAGCACAAGTATCGGATTATAAAATGGGGATAGCAAGTGATCATATTGAATACCGAGAATATAAGCGGCGAAAGTGCAATAAGAAGAATTTTGTATGGAGATTCGTTTTTGATTTCTGGACGAACTTCAGAATGGCAATATCTATATTGACGACACGCGGTATTGATGTGCTGTTTGAGGATGTATCATATTCTTCGATAGTACCAGTGGTTTTAGCTAAAATAAAGGGTATACGGGTTGCTTCTATGGTACAAGATGTGTGGCCAGATAATGCAGTAGAAAGCAAACTAATCGGTGGAACAGGAATGATATATACCTTCTTCAATTGGTTACAGAATTTAGTTTATAAGAAATCTGACAAAATAATTGTTATATCTGATGATATAAAAGAGTTCATTGCATCAAAAGGAATTGATAGGGCCAAGATAGATGTCATATATAATTGGGGATATAGTGACCAGACAGTTGAGATAGAATGGGATAAAAATATTTTTGTGCAACAACAATGTCTAAATCAAGACACTTTTTATGCTGTCTATGCTGGTAACATTGGAAAAATGCAGAATGTACAAGTAGTGGTAGAAGCTGCTAAGCATTTGAAAAACGATGCTGATATTCACTTTCTTATTATTGGTGATGGCGTTGAAAAAGAAATCATTCAAAGACAGGTGGATAAGGGTAATCTAAGGAATATCGATATCTTGCCGATGCAACCTCCAAAATTGGCTACTTCTATTTACTCTATGGCTGGTGTAAACATAATTCCACTTGTAAGAGATGGAATCAATACTGCATTGCCTAGTAAAACAGGGATTTGCCTTTCATGTGGTAGACCAATTATCGCATGTGTTGGAGTGAACACCCAGTTTTCAAAAATTATAAAAACATATGGCGCAGGAGAAACGGTGGAATCAGAAGACAGCTTGCAACTTGCACAAGCAATTATAAAAGTTAAGAATAACAATTTGCAGTATAAGGAAGGAACGTATCATTGCTTCCAACAGTATTTTAATAGGACGAACAATATAAAAAAGTATAGCCAAATAATTTGTAAGCTTGTACGTTATTGATGAATTTTCAAGGTGCCCTGTAGTCCCCAATATGGAACACCGAACATGTTAACCAGTATATTAACGGATAAGGAAAAGTCTCACAAGTAATTAACTAAAAAGGATGGCTAATGCAAATGTTTAAACCAAAACTAATCCCGATGGAACAGAATTATTCGGAAATGCAGTGTCAGATTGGTTCTAAATACTGATATAGGGGAAATACGAGTTCCTCCCAGGATTGATAAAAAATAGCAAGATGATATGAACAAGGAGTTAAAAAGCAAAAAGATAAATTTTATATTAGTTAGTGCATATACATACTTGGAGGAATAGAACAATGTTCAAAGACAAGACTCTACTAATCACAGGTGGTACAGGCTCTTTTGGTGGGGCAGTGCTTGACCGATTTTTAAATACTGATATCGGTGAAATCCGTATTTTTTCTCGTGATGAAAAGAAGCAAGACGACATGCGCCGTCTATATCAAAATGACAAAATAAAATATTGTATAGGAGACGTTCGTGATATAGCCAGCGTTAAAAATACAATGCATGGAGTAGATTATCTTTTCCATGCAGCAGCTTTGAAGCAGGTTCCGAGTTGCGAATTTTTTCCTATGGAGGCAGTGAAGACTAATGTACTGGGTACAGAAAATGTACTGACTGCCGCTATTGAATACGGTGTGAAGAAATGTATCTGCCTTTCAACAGACAAGGCGGCATATCCTATTAATGCCATGGGTATCTCAAAAGCAATGATGGAGAAAATTGTCATAGCGAAATCTAGAACGGTAGCACCGGAGAAGACGACCATTTGCGTTACTCGTTATGGTAATGTTATGGCATCCCGTGGCTCAGTTATTCCTCTCTTTGTACAACAAATTAAGTCAGACCAGCCGATGACGGTTACTGATCCTGATATGACACGTTATCTGATGAGCATAGATGAAGCTGTGGAATTGGTAGTATACGCATTCCAGTACGCACAGAGTGGTGATATTGTCGTGCAAAAGTCACCTGCAAGTACTGTTGGAGACTTGGCAGAGGCTATGCGCCAGCTCTTTGATCCTAATAATGAAATCAAAATCATCGGTACTCGTCATGGAGAAAAGGTATATGAGACGCTGCTGACTAAAGAAGAATTCTTCAAAGCGGAAGATATGGGCCATTACTTTAGAGTTCCGGCTGATAATCGTGATTTAAATTACGATCAATACTTTGTGGATGGAAATGAAAGGCTCTCTACAATGGAAGAATGCAATTCCCATAACACCTATAGATTGAGTGTCGAAGCAGTAAAAGATAAGCTGTTGAGTCTTGATATCATAAGACAAGAGCTAGGAATGAACGAGGATAAATAAAGTGAAAATACTTATAACTGGAGCCAAGGGCTTTATTGGGAAAAACCTCTGTGCAACTCTTGATCGAGATGAGAGATATGAGTTGTTAAAGGTAACTCTCGAAACTACAGATGTAGAGTTAGAAGAATGCCTCGAAG
>JBAQLX010000706.1:0-2341 GCA_049302315.1 Desulfosporosinus sp. | reverse complement strand
GGTCTATGTGGGATCTGTCTGAGTAAACGCTTAGCACGTGATTATTATAAGGAGAAGAAAGAGAAAAATGCCTTTGCAGCCTTTCCATCAACTCATGACATTACTGGTGGAACTAAGTATTATGCCGTGATTATGATGGATGGGGACGACATGGGTAAATGGATATCGGGTGATAAGAACCTAGCGGGTGAGCAGGATGGTTTAAAGGCTAACGTTAATATGAACTATCAAAAAAACCTAAGTGCCAAATTGGATTGCTTTGCAGTTAGGACTGTACCAAGTATTGTCGGCAAGAAGTACCCTGGGAAGTTAATCTATGCGGGTGGGGATGATGTGCTGGCCTTCGCACCGGTTAACTCAGCCTTGGAGATGGCCAAAGCCTTGCGCTTGGCGTTTAGTAATGACAACACCGGGCTGAGCGCCAGAGCAACCGCCTCGATGGGGATTGTGATCGCCCATGAAAAAGCCCCGTTAAGCATGGTTTTAGACTACGCACGGACGATGGAAAGGAGGGCTAAATCCTACCAACATCCGAAGGGTAAGGCCAAGGATGCTCTGGGCTTAGCAGTTCTGACCCATAGTGGGGAAATTCGCGAAGCGGTTTTGCCATGGGCTCTTGATGGGAAAGAGTATACCGGAACGACTAGGAATTGTGCAGTTAGCTTTCTGCAAGAATTACTGATTATGGTACAATCACAGCTTTCGGTAAGCTTTATCGAGCATTTTTCTCAAGCGTTTTTACCCTTGCTTGGTGCAGGGCTGAAGCAAAAGCAGAAAATCTCGGTCTTTCCAGTTGAACCCGGTTCTAATACCGAAAGCAATAAAACAAAAAACTACAATTTGTTAGTACTAGAGATGACACGAGTACTGAGGAGATCCGCCCGAGAAGACTGTCATAACCTGGATTTTTCAGATCAAGCGAAAAAGCTCATTGATATCCATGAACTCATGTCATCTACGCTGCAGTTTGTTCACTTGATGGAGATGACTAGATTCTTTCAGAGAATGGAGGGAAAAACATGAAACTCCTTCTACTCCAGCCAGTTGATACATTTTTCGTCCGTGATCATAAGGACTTTGCCTCGGGTGAAAACTCAACTGCCACTACGGTATTTCCACCACGACCCGGTACGATCTATGGAGCTTTGCGCAGCGCCTATATTCATCAAGTAAGCGATTTCAAGACTTTTGCAGCGGGCACGGATCTGGCACTTAAGGACTGGATGGGAACCACTACAAGCCCGGGACGCTTTGCTTTGCGAGGTGGTCTAATGTATGTCGATAACCAAATCCTTTTACCTTTGCCCTTGGATTACCAAGTGATTAAAGGTAATGAGGAAAAAGAAGAATTAGCCTATCCTTTGGTTTTGTATCGTGATAGTAGTCTGGCTTCTGATGGCAAGGAGTACCGTCTTTATGGTGTTACGGAAGGAAAAAGCAGTTCGAGTGCCGGAGCTTTTGTAAGCCTTAATGAATGGATACAAGAAATCATAAACCGTAAAGAATTAAAAATCCACCGAAGTTCGTATTTCATAGAAAGCGAGGACAAGCTGGGGATAGATCGAGTTTGGGAAACGAAAACAGCAAATGAGCATATGTTTTATCAGATTAAAATGAGTCGATTTAAAAACATGGAGTCAAATGAACGATCCGGAGTTGTTGTCCTATGTCGTGAAGCGCCTGACTTTCAAAATGTTCTATATATGCGTTTAGGTGGTAAGAATCGACCTTGGAATTTGCAATATTTAATGGGTGATTTCCAATTATTTAGCCCCGCAGAGGAGGAACAGATTATTAAACAAATTGAAGAGAGTGGTATTGCAAGATTAATCTTGCTTAGTCCGGCGGTATGGACTGAGCAAACGGCCTATTATTTGCGTGGAAAGGGAAGGCTCAGAGTGAATCAGGAGCTGGAATTTCCGATTCTTGCAGAAGCTATGGGTCGACCGACTTTAATAGGGGGCTGGGATATAGCCCGCAATGCGCCAAAACCAAGAATGCAGGCTGTGCCTGCGGGTACGGTGTTATACCTGGAAGTTGCTAAAGAACAGGCCAGAAAGCTGGTTATGGCCATAAAAAATGCTGTGCTGAGTGATGAACTTGGGTATGAAGGCTATGGTTGGGCAGTATGTGGAGCGGGAGCTAAATATAAGGAACTTTAAAGTCCTTCGGTAATATGTCAATACCCTAAATTAATTAATTATTTTTTCATAAGTGCGTTGAGGGGAGGCAAAAAAGACAACAAAAAGCTACCCCATTCCCACAATTGACTGGGAATAAGTTGAAAAAATGGATATAGAATTTCTCGATTGGTTTTAGATAAGCATTACCCCCTGTTGCC
>JBAQLX010000705.1:0-1793 GCA_049302315.1 Desulfosporosinus sp. | reverse complement strand
GTCTTACATTATCGCCCATCAGTTCGATGTCTTGGATAGTGTACATAATATTTCATCCTTTCATTTTTTAAACATCTGCTTCCTTTTCTCGATTAAATATTGAAACCGTCCACTTTCCATCTCCTTTTTATAGTCAATCAGTAGATCACTAAAACTATATTTTGGGGTCCATCCCAGATCTCTTTCTGCTTTTGCGTTATCATACAAGAATGGATCAATGGAATTTTCCCTCCCTGGTCGGAATACTATCTCGTGATTCGCTTCATCCTTACCAAATACTTTTAAGGTTTCTTCTGCCTGTTGTTTGAGGGATAGCGTCCGACCTGAACAGATATTAAAAAGTCCTTTGGCCGTGGTATTATTCAATGCGAGAACAAAAGCATTAACCACATCTTTAACATAGATGATGTCTCTGCCAATATCCGGATCACCCCATATTTCAATTGGCCTCCCGGAAGCGGCTTGATCAATGAAAGCCTGAAAGCCCGTTGTTGTTTCTTTGCCGTTTTTAAAAATGACGGTATGAGGTCCATATCCATACACCGGCGATAAACGAAAGACGATTCCCTGTAGTCCATATTGACAGCTATAATGTTCAACACAGTCTCCAGCCGTACTTTCGGAAATGCTGAACATGGCATATTCGCCTGTAAATTCGATCGCCCTTCCTTCCTCTTCACGAATCTTTTTGCCTTCTTTCCATAATCCTCTTGTGTTTCTGTGAGAAGTCGCAATGATCATTTGGGGAATCTTTGATATTCTGCAATATTCAAGAAGATTAAGCGTGCCGATAACATTTACATTAATGTAATCTACCGGATTATACATCTCCTTGCTTACATTGGCCGGTTGCACACAGGCCAGATTAATTACAGCGTCAACGCCTTTATCCGGCAATTTCTTAATGTCATGCTTATTCGTAACATCAATAATCTGGAAAGAAACACCCTGTTGTTCGTAATGCGCCCTGCCAATATCGTTAATATCTGCGGCTAACACGTTGAACCGGTTCTTTAACAGTTCATCTATCAGGTATGTTCCGATGAAACCGGCGGCGCCAACAACAAGAACCTTTATTTTATCCTTCTTTCGATATACCATTTTTTGAACAATTGATTCCTTTCAGTATTTTCATTCATAGACTGATAATTCTAACTTAAAATCGCATGAATGATTTCGTCCTTACCATGCCCAATTTCCATAGAAGAAATCAAAGGATCATCAGGGGAAATAAAAGACTTATTTTTAATAATTGAAGATATTTTATATAGTTCGCTCTTATCTAGCGTTGTTAGATATTCGCTGTGAACATCTCGCTGCATTTCATTCTGGTGAAATCCAACGACGGGCGTTCCAGTTGCTAAAGCCTCGTAATAGGAAAGCCCCGGTGAAGCAAAGACAACATCTGAACTATGCATTGCTTCAGCGACGTTCTTTAAGTTTTGGACAATCTGAACTTTGCTAAGAGTGGTTCGATTTTGCTTGATGACCGCATTTAGTTCTTCATGGTGGTTGAATGCGGCACCAACGACAGCGATAATCTCGAATGTGAAACCCATACCGAGAAGTTCATTGATGACTGCGGAAGTTAAATTAGACTGATCAACACCTCCAAAAATCAGCATAATGTTTCTTACACGTGACAATGGTTTCTTTGTCTTTTTGGTATATATAAAGAATTCCGGTCGCAGCATCCAATACTTCGGACCATAATAATGAACTTTACCAGATATTGCATCTTTTTCACATACATTTTTAAAATTACTCCCCATACCAGCAAGCACGGTCATATC
>JBAQLX010000704.1:0-2944 GCA_049302315.1 Desulfosporosinus sp. | reverse complement strand
GGAATGTAGATCTCAGCGGGAAAATTCTTAGGCAGTATTTTTACTTCCAAATTAATCCTTTGATCCGCTTGGAAAAATTCCTCCAGTTCAGCTTGTTGAACTGGTTTTTCTAAAAATCTTCCGACAGCCTTCTTTAGGTATCCTCCTTGAGCATTTTCTACAATAATAAAAGCCCCCTCAAGCGATAGGCTTTTCACCACTTCTTCCAAGATCCGGTCCTCTTCAATAACTGAAGTAAGACTTTCGTTTAACCTAAGAACTCTTTCTTTAAAGCCTTGCTTCCCTTTAATAAAGGCCAATTTCTCTAATAGCTTACTGATTACAACTCGCATAAAGCTAATACAAACCATGAACAGCATGGTTAAAGACAGCGACGCAAGATACACCTCAAGATTAAAGGTCTTTACTACTTTCAAAAGGTAAAGTACATACGAGACACCAAAACTAGTAATTACTCCCACAATGAAAAATGAAATTACAGTCTCAAAGAGCCGACGACTATCCGGTAAATATCGATTGACTATGACATAATACAAAGAGACTGGTATTACGGAAAGAAATAAAGAAATGAAATCGAAGTACCTAATCGGTTGAAAACCAAGTATAAGCGGAACCGCCGTTAATATGACAAACGGAAAGAAGCCTATCATCATGCCCAAAAAAAGAATACCCGCCTGATTTTTTTCCGGGTTATCCTTAGGCTGCATTATTAACGAACCAAAATTCCAGAGTGCTAAAAGCAGGGCTATAATATCAGTCGATAATATGATTTTTTCTAATAAGCTACTTGCATTGTTGATGAGCCCACTGGATTGTAAAATAGTAAAAGTTATCAGGACAATAGCTATTATGGCAAACAGATGACAACTTAACCGATTTGCCCGGTTTCTATTGTCTTTTGGAAAAACCGAGACCAGATTTATTATAAATACTGGGATTAAGGACATGCTTATATAGCATAACTCCTTGCCAAATAGCAAACAACAACCTGAAGCAGGAGTAAAAACTATTACTAAACCGATAATCCAGTTCAACCAAAATATAGCACGAGCTTGAGGCAAAAAAGGACGTTTATACCAAGTCATAAAACCCAACAGCCAGAAAACGAAACCCAAAATGTGCAGAGGAACTTCTTTTAAGTTTTTAAGCCCATTCGTCCTAACGGGTAATTCAATAATGTTATCCGTCGGCTGATCCGACCTGCGGACTTCTATCGACGAGGCCCCTTCCGCAACCCTCCATTTTTTAAAAAAACGGTAGTTGCCAGGAACATCATCATTAATTTTCAAGACTATGTCCCCAACTCTCACCCCGGCTTGGTACCCTTCGTCATCAGGATCACTGTACGTCACAAACCATTGTCCATTAACATTCTTAATGTTAAGACCAATGCAAGGTTGATTGATAGTGACTATAAAATAGACGAGTCCTAGTACGATAAAAGCAACACTGGCAAAATAATATGCTTGCCGTCTAAACACTTTCTTCCACAAGTTTGATCATCTTCTCCTTAGATTCTTCCAGAACAGGTATAGCCATCATGATCTCCATGGCCTTTTGGCGAAAAATTTCGTACATAACTTTGCAGTAATGGGCGACCCCTTCCTCGATGGCTATTTGTTTTAAATATTCCCGTTCTTCGTTCCCCAACCTGGCTAACCCTTGGCCTAGCAGCTGAATTAGTTTCTGGAAGCGTTCGGGCTGCCCTTGGAGAATTTTTAAAAGATAAACATAAGGAAGAGTTTTGGTATGGTTAAGGAAATCCTTTTTCGTTTCGAAATCCAGGAAATCATTTAAATCATTTCTGATTTGGCTCATTATCCCCAAGTTTACTCCAAACTGTTCTAATTGGAAGACTAGCGCTTCCGACCCACCGCCTAAGGTTGCCCCAATTTTACAGGCACAGGCCGTTAAACTTCCCGATTTTCGCTTGACTAGCTCAAAATATTGCTCCAGAGTAATTTGCTCCCGACTCTCATATTGGAACTCCTGGAATTGACCATTAATAGCGCTTATTCCCGTACGATTTAAGATGGTTCTAACTTCTCTAAAGAGTACATTATCCGGAATCTTCGCTACTGCCTCATAACTGAGCATAAGTAAACAAATAGCTAAGTTTAGAGCGTTAGCATTGCTGAGTTTCCGCCACGGTAAATGATCATTGTCCTGATCCTGAATATCATCAAAAATATCCGCCGCCAGGGCAAATAACTCCATCGCTATTACTCCTGGCAGCGCAACTTCAGATACCCCGCCTACACACTCACAACTCAATAAAGCTAAGTTTGCCCACGGAAATAATTCACCCGTCTTGCTTTGGGCGTTAAGCGCGGACTTAATCAGGTGTAACATTTCTGTATTCAGTTGAGCTCTGCTTAGAATCTCATTTATTTTTGTGGAAATAGCTTGCTCATGCTGAAAACTCATCTCTTTTTTACCACGTTCCAAAAGGTTCTATTCCAATCGTTAGGGTATCCCCGGATACCTCATACTTGGAAAAAACGTTTTGAATGATCGTAATTTCATTAGTCTTTAGTTCTGTTCCAGGCAACCCTTGTTCCAGCGACAAGATACTTTTTGGATTTTTGACCAGATCGTGGACCAGTTCAGCAATACGTTCATAGTTCATTTTCACAACACCCTTTCTTATTTAGATACATAATAGTATTCGCCACTTTTTCCCCATTTCCTGCAATTATATGCAGATTTAAGATATTTTCCCTGTTTTCTTCTTGAATGTTATTGAATAACAGACCCTGTGTGCATTCTCAAGAGTGAACCTCCAGATATTGAGCGTATATCAGTCCACTAGCCCCCCTTCGACTTAATTTCAATACACTCTTATCCATTTCTCTCTACAATTTCTTTTTCCTGCTGCAAAACTTAGCTCATACTGTCGCATCATGGCAAATAAGCGTGTCAACGAATATAGAGTTGTAACAAA
>JBAQLX010000703.1:0-2672 GCA_049302315.1 Desulfosporosinus sp. | reverse complement strand
TTGTCTGTCGAACCGGTATCAACAATTACAATTTCATCAGGGATTCCCTTCACCGAGTCTAAACATCTGGCGATGGTGTTTTCCTCATTACGCACAATCATGCAAAGACTTATGGATATAGGATGCTCATCCATTGTTTCAAATCACCTCAAAATTTGGTTTTCAGCCATACCCTATCGTATTCAACATGCTAGAATATGGAAACAAATTATATTGAAAATAACTGGCAGCCCTCTGGTTTTTGCCAAAGGACCTATCCAACTGAAACTGATTTAATCTCTGGCTGATACTCCCAGCACACCTTCCAGATACTTCTTGTTATGAAGAACCTGAGGGTCTTTTGGTCGATACATCCTGGCCAGCTCATTATGCTCATAAGCAAGATCATATTTCCCTAATTTTTCGTAGCAAACACACAATTGCAGATGGGGTAACCAAGTCCAGCAAGCATCAAGCATTGGACCCCAGTTCTCAATAGGTTTATCTAATTGAGTAGCCAGTTTATACCAAAATGCGCCCTGTTCATACTGCGCATTACGCAGAAAATAATGTCCTAAGCGACAACAAGACTCAGCTCTCGGGTTAGCATGTTCAAAAGATCTAAAAATAAGTTCAAGTTCTTTGTCTTTTTCGCCCAACTTTTGAAAACTATCCGCCAGTTTTCCGCATGCAGTAATTTTATCCTCAACCCATCCCTGCCCTGTCATGAGAAATTTCTGATAATATTCGATCGCTTGATTATTAAGCTGGTGATCGAATAGTTCATTGGCATAATAAAATAAATCTCGTGGGGAAAATGCTTCCCCTTTGGCCATGCGCTTCTCATATATTATTAGGTTGCGGTCAGAATCATTCCTTCCCGTCCCCTTGTGTGTTACACAAATATCAGAGTTTAAAACATGTCCGTATACCTCTAAATACTCGTGCACCGCCCCAATCCATTGAAAGTTCTTACTTCGTTTAACCAAGCGATTTCTTCTCAAACTGAAAGTGACTGCGCCAAACTGATCGAAGGCTAAAAGATAGGGCATATTGACGACGTCCATTAAGGGATCTAACTTATTCTTCAGCCTCAGGAACTGCTCACGATCAGAATCAGCAAAAACATCATCTGCATCCAGCCAAAGGGTATAGTCCATGTTTGCTTTGCTGAAAGCAAAATTGCGGGCAGCCGCAAAATCATCGATCCAATTAAAATCAAAGATTTTGTCCGTGTATTCTGTGACAATCTCTTTGGTACGATCTGAGGAACCGGTATCAACAATTACTATTTCATCAGGAATACCTTTGGTGGAATCGAGACATCTGGCAATTGCATTCTCTTCGTTTCGGACTATCATACATAGACTGATGCTTATTTCCTTACCCTTCATTTTTTCTTCTCCTTTGTAACAAGCGATTACTTTATATATATTCAAAACAAATTTATTGGGAAGTTTTATAATGGTAACTAAGATAAATAGAAACGTCCCTTGGCGTTACCAAGGGACTAAAAATCGATACTAATTTATCCAATCTGTGAATGACAATGGATGCAATTGTAGTAATTCCAGTTTCCGCTGGCACTGGTAGTAATCTTAACACACAGCCTTAATGTGAATTCAGCCTTGTATTACATCAAAACCATTCTCGGCAAGTTATTACTATGATATTCCAACACCCGCACTAGCATACCCAGATACGATATTGATAGGTGTCGCACCTGCAGCTGTTGCGGAAAATACCATTAATAATCTCGTCTGCTCCGTTACCGTTATTGCTAATCCAGTTAAAATACCATTATCTATATCGCCCACAGAAAGTGGTCCTACGAGACTTAATGTTACTGCAGTACCTGCGACAGGGGAGAAAGTATTATCTGGTAAAGTTGAGCTGTATAACTGTGCTGTGATTGTTATTGTTGTTCCAACTATAGCCAATGCCGTCGCAACACTGAAGAAAGCGGCTACTGACGTTATAGTTCCATCCCTAGGAACTGAATAAGCAAAATTCAGAAGTTCGCCCGCAACGCCTGTAAGGTCGATAGTTGCCCCAAGGTTAACAAGGCCTTGGGCGGAACTTCCGAACCCAACAAAACTAGGAAGGCCAACTAATCCAAGGGCAACCGTGGTTACTGAAACAGGATCCCCTGATGAATAAGGTATGATGGCACCAATTCCGGCTATTCCTTGCGTTCCCTGGATGCCTTGCGTTCCCTGAATGCCTTGGGTGCCCTGGATGCCTTGCGTTCCCTGTACACCCTGGGTTCCCTGTACACCTTGGGTTCCCTGGATGCCTTGGGTTCCCTGGATACCTTGGGTTCCCTGGATGCCTTGGGTTCCTTGGATGCCCTGCGTTCCTTGGATTCCCTGCGTTCCCTGGATGCCTTGCGTGCCCTGGATGCCTTGCGTTCCCTGGATGCCCTGCGTCCCTTGGATACCTTGCGTGCCTTGTATACCCTGGGTTCCCTGGATACCCTGCGTTCCCTGTACACCTTGAGTTCCCTGTACACCTTGGGTTCCCTGGATGCCCTGCGTTCCTTGAATGCCTTGGGTTCCTTGGATGCCTTGGGTGCCTTGGATACCTTGGGTTCCCTGGATGCCTTGGGTGCCTTGAATACCTTGGGTTCCCTGTACACCTTGAGTTCCCTGGATACCTTGGGTGCCTTGGATCCCTTGCGTGCCTTGTATACC
>JBAQLX010000702.1:0-1578 GCA_049302315.1 Desulfosporosinus sp. | reverse complement strand
GTACATCGATCAAGGAAATCTCATTACCCTCTTTATCCATCCCAATCGGATCGTAAATAGAAACTTCTCCCCGGGATTTTTTCAGTGATCGCAAATGCATCAAGATCTCGTTTGCTATACGTTCCTTTTGGCTCCGATTGATTCCGGTCAATAAAGCCTATGTCTTTACCATTATTTTGTGTAGGAATATTCAAGTCTCTGCGCCCATCATCATTTTCTGTGGGAATATTCCCGCCTCCACTTCCGTCATCATTACTGCTCGGAAGCTCAATTTCCCCGCTGCTGGTACCAAACAAGTAAATATGAACATTCTCACCGTCCCAGACGATTTTTTCAATAAACGTTCGCAGGGCGATCCTTTTTTGCTCGATGCCCATATCGTCAAGGGTATCCCTGAACGAGGCTAAAAGGGCGCGGATGATGTCAAATTGTTCATCAGCGAGTATATGGTTTTTTGTCAGGCTTTCCAATTCCTCTATACTGCGTCCGATGCCCTGGCCTTTCTCATGCAGCTCGTTGATCTGCTTCATGATATAGGTTTCAGCAGACGTACCACCGGCTTTTGCAATGGATGCCGCAAGTGATGAAATTTCTTTATCGTTTTCCTCATAAGCTTTGCGGAGCTTTAGCTGCTGTGCATCATACTCCTGCCTGTTGCCCATCAAGGTTTCACGGCTGTTTTCAAGCTGCCGGATAAATTCCAGAACTGTCCTCGGACAGCTTTTTTATTTCGTCGCAAACTGCCTTGTCAATAATGTTTCCATTAGGATTTTTCATTTTGCAGTTATGGCAGCGGCTTTTTTCCTTTAATTCGCACAAATAACTGTAAAGCAGTTCCCCCTGCGAATTCCTGCGTTGACTAAGTTTCGGGCGCATATAACTACCACAGTCTCCACAGAATAGGAGACCTGAAAGTAAAGCTGTGTTGCTTTTGGGCTTGTGATAGGACTTGGATTTATTTTGGTCTAAAAGCTGCTGGGTACTAATCCAGTCGACTCCGCTGATCATTCCCGTATGCTTCCCTACAGCCATAATCCATTCGCTCATATCACGGGTTTGGTTGGCTTTGCCACGTTTTTGGATGGTTTTATTATAAGCCATGATGCCGTGATTTCCGTCAAATTCGGATTCTTCCGCAAACAAGTCGATTTCCTGCTCCGTGAAGTAGCGATATGTGTCCACATCGGCAATCATGTAGACCGGATTTTCCAGAAAGTTTTTAATGGTGAAACGGTTGAAAAGCTTTCCGTTTTTTGTCCTATAGTTATTTTGTATCAGGTATGTTTCTGTTTTTGTGAGTGAGTTGGTTTCAAGGAACTTATTATATATCAGATGCACCAGTTTTGCTTCTTCGTCAATTAGTTTTAATTTGTAAGCTCTGCGCACCTTACCATCCACCGTTACCTTCTCCACTGCTTCGTAGGAATAACCCGTTGGTGTGATTCCTCCCAACCAGCGGCCTGTTTTGGCAAGCTCCTGCATGTTGTCCCGGATACGCTCGGCAATCGTTTCCCGCTCCAACTGAGAGAAAACAGACGCAATATACATCATGGCTCTGCCCAGCGGAGACGACGTATC
>JBAQLX010000701.1:0-2615 GCA_049302315.1 Desulfosporosinus sp. | reverse complement strand
AGATATACGGAAAAGGATATTGAAAGGAATATCTTTATGAATCCGTTTAAGCGGTTTGAGGATATGCGCTTTATCAGTCGGTGTCGGGATATTGAGGATGTGGAGTTTAATAGGCATGTGTGGAAGAGGCTGACTGCGGAGGAGAAGGCGTGGATAGTTGGGCGGTGTGATGAGAAGTTGGAGGAGTATTATAGGAAGAGGTTATCCAATGCTTAGACAAGAATTCTTTCACCGGTTTCTGGAAAATTTATCTGAACCCAAAGGGTTAATTCAACTGATAACAAATTCGAGCGCAGGGCTATTGGAATTATGATGAGGCAGTGATTGAGTCCCGGCACTTGACAGTTGGCATATAACTAACATTTCGGAATTTAGGACTCTGCAGACTGCAACTGGCGTCTATAAGCAATGTAAGAAAAAACAAAAAATAGTTGGGTATGTTTGAAGGAGGAAGATAGATGGATTCAATAGACTGATCAAAAGAGCAGATTCTCTATATTGCTAATGATATGCCTGAAGGTTCAGACGCTCCAGACGAAAAGAAAATTCGCTCTGTAATAGAACCATGGCTGACTGCTGTCTTTCAATGCGAGCATCTCTCACTACTCTTGGGTACAGGTATTACTACAAGGATATGTTCTGATTCTGGTGTAACTCCACAGGCTATGCAACGAATAAAATTTACAACTGAAGGAGAAAAGATAGAATCCTGTTAGCAATTTTACTAGGATGGGCGGCCCCGATACCAATAATAGTTGAAATGAATACTCTTGAGGAAAAGGATTGTCCAAAATCAAAAGACCCTGAGTTCTGGGATGTTTGGACTGGTAAAGAAGAAAGAAATATTAACTGGAATAGCATTAGTGATGAATGGCAGAAAGAGAGTAATATTTGATAAGAGCACTGTATCCGCTATCCAAGTAACGGTGACGGACAATTAGGTGGGGATTTGTTAATCAAAGAAAGAGAAAAAGGAGTAACCATTTCCTAACGATAGCATCAGCTATCTGTAAGAAGTGGTAAAATAATGATATTATATTAATAACACAACTGATAATATAACGAACAGGCGGTGTTCTATGTGGCCGAATGAAATAGAGTACACTCTCCAGCAAGCAATCAAAGAAGTTAATGACGGAATACGACGTCATCGACTTATCGTCATAACAAGCTGCCAAAACATAACGGAGGAACAAGCCAAAACTGCCGGAGTTATCTTACTTAATCTGAACCTGAAATTGAGCGAAAGACTCATAGATATAGCCCAAAGCAAAAGGAGTCGAGCTATTTCGGTCGTAATAAATGAGATTATTGAGGACTACCCAAAAGATGGGGTTCTTTTAGTAGATCATTTCGAGATTCTCTTTTTACCAGAGCTTGAGCAAGATCCAATCAGGTTGTTTGAAGATTTAAGTAGAGAACGAACCCTTGTTTTGCTCTGGCCTGGAGCTTATAAAGATGGTGTGTTGTCGTATGCCCAGCCATGGCACAGTGAATATCGAGAATTTGCGAAGGTCGATGCCTTGATAATATAAAGACGATGCTATGACAAACACTTGTCAAAATAACGAACGGAGGCAGAACGTATGAAATACAGTGAATTAGTTCACTTTGAGCCAATTGAATCCATCGTCCAATTGAGAGAAACTTCTAATATGGACTATGCTTATAATTTGCTTGATACTTATGTTATTTCTGAACGCATGGCAGAAATGATCAGCGAGATTATTATCGAACAGCTTCAGTACATAAAACCCGCTGACAACAAAGGACTTTTGATTGTCGGCAATTATGGAACCGGTAAATCCCACTTAATGAGTGTCATAGCAACCATCGCCGAAGTTGATGGTACGAGTGAACGAATTAATAACGCTTCAGTTGCCGCGAAAGCCAAAGAAATCGAAGGCAGGTTCAAGGTGATCCGCTCCGAAATCGGTGCAACAACGATGTCACTGCGTGACTTTATTTGTGGAGAAGTTAAAGATGGGCTTCAAGATATGGGCGTCGATTTTTCCTTTCCACCTCTCGATCAAGTTCGGAGCAATAAGGATGCCTTTGTGGAAATGATGGGGAAGTTCACGGAAGTCTATCCTGAACAAGGACTTCTTCTCGTGGTGGACGAGCTCTTGGATTATTTACGTACTAGAAAAGGGCAGGAAGTCATGCTTGACCTAGGGTTTTTAAGAGAACTTGGTGAGCTATGCCGATTTACGAGATTTCGCTTTATTGCAGGTATTCAAGAAATGCTCTTTGATAACCCGAAATTCCAATTTGTCGCAGAGCAACTGCGCCGAGTTAAGGAACGCTTTGAACAGGTGAACATTGTTCGGGAAGATATCGCCTATGTCGTCTCGCAAAGGCTCCTGAAAAAAGATGACCGGCAGAAGGCCTTGATACGAGAACATCTGCAGAAGTTTTCTTTGCTCTACGACAAGCTAAATGAACGCATGGAGGAATATGTCGCCTTGTTTCCTATTCACCCCGCGTATTTGGCAACCTTCGAAAAAGTCATCGTCGCTGAAAAGCGTGTCATCCTTAAAACCATCAGCAGCGAAATGAAAAAGATTCTGAGTCATGATGTTCCCATGGATCAACCTGGTTTAATCTCCTATGAT
>JBAQLX010000700.1:0-8151 GCA_049302315.1 Desulfosporosinus sp. | reverse complement strand
GTTTGTTCTTTTCGCCCGCCGGTATACCGCTTAACAGCTCAATACCCTCTTCTATCGTTTTGACAGCATAGATATGGAAGCTCTGGTCTTTGACTGCATTCATCACTTCGTCTTTCAGCATCAGGTTATCGATATTCTGTGCCGGGATCACAACGCCCTGATCACCGGTCAGGCCTTTGGCCTTGCAGACATCAAAGAAACCCTCGATTTTTTCCGTGACTCCGCCGATAGGCTGAATTTCTCCCAACTGATTGACTGAGCCGGTAACAGCCAGGTTTTGTTTTAAGGGAAGCCCTGTCAGGCTGGATAGAATCGCATAAAGTTCGGTACTGGAAGCGCTGTCCCCATCCACGCCCTCATAACTCTGCTCAAAGGTAATCTGTGCTGTTAAACCCAGCGGTCTTTCCTGGGCAAATTTTCCACCCAGATAACCAGCTAAAGTCATCACGCCTTTAGAATGGATATTGCCACTCATGTCAGTTTCCCGCTCGATATTGATGATCCCGCCGCGGCCGGCATAAGTTCGGGCTGTGATTCGTATTGGCATTCCAAACATGTAATTGCCAATGTCTAATACTGCCAGTCCGTTTACTTGACCTACCACATTGCCTTTCGTATCAATCAGGATTTTTCCCTGCAGGATCATCTCCTGGATTTTTCCCTCCAGCCTGTTCGAACGATATTTGCGTTCCTGAATGGCTTTATCTACATGTTTTGCGCCCACATGCTCGGACCCGTCATTATCAGCCAGAGTAGCTGCCTCGTAAACGATCTCGGAGACCTCGCTGAAACGGGTGGACAGCTTGTTTTGGTCCCGGGCCAGGATAGAACCGTATTCGATCACCTTAGCCAAACCATCCCGGCTAAAATGTCTCAGATTTCCCTGTCGGCAAGTCTCACTAATAAAGGTAACATACTGGTGCAGATTTCCCTGCGTCCGGGGCATTTCAAGATCAAAATCGACTTTTACCTTGAAGAGCTTCTGAAAATCTTCGTCTATCGTGAAATAGGAATAGAACAGCGGACTGCCGATTAAGATAATCTTGACCTTAAGCGGGATCGGCTCTGGTTTAATCGTTGAGACGAAGCGGTACTGCTCGCCGATATTTTCCACCACAGCTTGCTGATACTTCAGCGCCCGCTTCAGCGTATCCCAGGCAAATTGTTCCATCAGCACATCCTTGGCCTGAAGAACGAGATAGCCGCCGTTAGCCCGCTGCAGCGCTCCGGCTTTGGCCATAGTAAAATTGGTATTCAAAGCAAACATAGCGCTCTTATACTCGATTTTGCCAAACAGGTTGTAATAATTACAGCTCGATTCGAAGACAGCAGGTGAGCCCTCGGTCTTTTCATTATTCACAAACAGGTTCACTTTGTAGCGGGTAAAGGGATCAATCTCATCCTGGGGCATCGCGAAAGGCATCGGCGAGGGTGTGCTGGAACCCCTGAAAATGCCGAGGTTCTCGATCACATCTTTCAACGCCTCATCCAGATACTCTGTGATTTTGGCAAATTCGCTGTATTTCTCTTTCAACTTGCCAACCAGGTGGCTGGCAGCGCCAAGTCCAATCTTTTTTTCCAACTCTACAGTTTGTTCATTTGCCTGTTTTTCCGACAAACGGCCTTCATGAATGAATGTCTCATCCAGTCTCTTTTGCAGTTTGTGTGCCTTTTTCTCGAAAGCCCGCTTCTCCTCATCGGAAAGCTTTTCATATTCTTCCGGGTTCAGCGGTTTCTCGTCTTTGATCGGGATAATCTGTAAGCCTTGGGGCGTACGCCGCGCAACAAATCCTGCTTCCAAAGCTTCCTGTTCGGCCATATGGAATTTTTCCTCCATCTTCTGCTGAACAGCCTGGATGATTGCATCCTTCTGCTGTTCAAAGTCATTGCCTTCAAATACTTTTGTAATAGCTGCCTTCAAATCGGCAACCAATTCATCCATATCTTTCTGGAACCAACGACCTTGTCCAGCAGGCAGAGAAATTGCCAGCGGTCGGTCGCTGTCACTGAAATTGTTGATATAACACCAGTCGGAAGGAGCCAGGCCTTTAGCCGCAACTTTGGAGACAATCGTCTGCACATATGTACTTTTGCCGGTACCGGTCGGCCCCACAACAAAGATATTGTAACCCTGAATATCCATATTCAGGCCGAACTCCATGGAATGAACTGCCCGTTCTTGGCCGATAACCCCCTCCTGGGGCGGCATATCCAAGGAAGTTCTGCAAAAATCCAGTTCATTTTTGTCGTCGCAGACTTTCCTTAGCTTCTCCACAGGAACCCTGAACGTATTCTTATTCTCCATATTTGTCCTCCTTAACACCGCAATTCTTCTTGCAGAATAGATTATATATTTTAACTAGGCGAAAATAAATACTAATAGAGATATTTATTTCTATACAAAGTTGATTAACCTATTGATTGAACGGGGGATACTTCGCAGGCATTCAAATTATGGCAGCGACTTTTGGGGCTATGTCTCGAATACACCTCCGCACAAATAGCAACTGAATTAATTATCTATGAAAAATCGGTCCCACCCATACCCTAAGCAAAACTATTTTTAAGGAGCGTGTCCCCTTTTATGTTCTTTATTGGTATATTCGGAGTTAAAGAAGTCCTAAAGCCAATCGGTACTTACAATAACGTCATATGTCCTGCTTGTAATGTTCTGACCCGCTTTGAGATTTTTAGAATCTATTCATACTTCCATATATTCTTCATACCAACTTTCAGATGGAATATGAGATATTATTCGAAATCAGCTTGTTGCGACAGTATTTATGTGCTTGATACCATTATCGGCCAGCAATATGTAAATGGTCGAACTCCTGAAATCAAGAATGAATATCTACGTCCTGTTAATCAATGTCTCCCGGATAGAACCTGTAGTAATTGCGGAGCCAAAGTTGAATTGGAACACAGTTTTTGCCCCTACTGCGGAAGAAGGCTTTAATTTATACAGCCCAAGAAAAGATTAAGTTAAGCCCCCCTACCTCACCAACCCAATCTTCATATCAAACTCGTCAAGTAAATGCTCCGGATTATTCACTATGAAAGGTGGCGTGATCATTAAATTATTAATATCATTTTCATCAAAAAGCCTTTTTGAAGGTGTATAATAATAGTGTAGTTTACACTATTGCTATTTTAGAAGGGGGTCAAACTATGAGTACGTTTATAGAGCGGGTATTAATAGCGGCTAGAAAGTATACTGTGACGGACTACGGTTGTTTGAAAATTACTCTTCTTTCTTTTGGCATCCTTCTCGGAACTTACTTCGCACAATTTTTCTTTAGTTATACTTCTTTTCTATGGGTGGTTTTTATTATGTCCTTCCTTTGGATCATGTATAGAACCTTAATTAAGTATATGAATTGAATGCCTCTATATTAACGACCCGGGAGTCAAGTCTTCAGAATTACCAAGGAACCTAACATTAACTACTTCCGATATTCATATTTCCACCTTCCCAGACACCCAATCTACTTACATTCTTTCAAAGCCGCCGGGTGTTTGAAATTGGTATTTGGAGAACATTAGTTCGTTTGGGACAAGCTTTGATTCGACAAGACGTCGCATGACTTCAAAATACGTCTATCCTGCTCTGATGATGGGTTGTTATTTCACAATAAGTACCGGACAGTTTGCATTGTGGAGAACGTATGAACTGACACTTCCTAACAAAGAACCGGCAATAACCCCACTACCATGACTCCCCATGACGACCAAGTCGATATTCTCATTTTCGACTTCTTTTAAGATAACGTTCGCCGGTCTTCCATGCAATTTTTTCTTAATCAAAATAACACTGCTAATATCGATTCCCTCAAGTGTGGCTTCTAATGCAAGCTCACCTTCTTGTTCAATTTGTTCTTGTGAAAGATAACTGTAAATAATAGAACCATATACGACCGGTATGTGCAAAACGAACAGAAGTTCAACTTCAGCGTTAAATTTTCTAGCAATCTCCAATGCCAATTTCACCGCTCGTCGTGAAAACTCTGAAGCATCTGTTGCCACTAATATTTTTTTTAACATTAAACATTCCTCATAATTCTTCTTATTCCTATCAATTACACGTAATATGCTAATATCCTTTCAGTGAATCCAAGGATGCAATTCTAACATTAGTCATGACTATGACATTTGGGTTGATAAATCTCAGGAGCCAGTAGTATGGGGGAAATTCAAAGGGACACCCCATTGAGTTTTGTTTTGTCAATGTCCTAAAAACCAAATCATATTAATTCCTTTGGATTCCATAATAATACCCTACAACAAATCGCATTTACGTGCTATTGCATTATAGCACTAGCAAATTAGAACAAATAGTCTACGTTAACAATTATTTATATGTTATTATTAAAGGAGGAGAATTGTAGTCAAGCAAATAAAGGCCTCTATGGCTTCGAATTAGGCAATACAAATAAGTCCCTTTCGAAGCAGGTTGTTGATGTGCTGCTACATTTGATGAGCAACCTTCCTATTCGGGCAAGCGTATTAATCCGTGAGACCTTTTGCCCTGTTTCCATATCGCTCAGGTATCTGGAAAAGAGTCCACTAATGTCTGCTAACTCTACTTGGGAAAGCTTAGAGTTTGCCACTATTTTGATTGAATGCTATATTTGGGGTTGCCGACAGTATATGAAAGGGTGAAGAAATTATGGACTATCAGAACAAAGGTAAGATTAATGACTACCGTGTTAATTTCCATAACAGCGGCAATATCATCAGCATTGAAGTAACCTGCTGTGGCAGGCATATCGGGGAGATACGCTTCAAAGAAGGTGAAAATAAAAAATGCTCGGTTTGCGGGACGCTGCATGCTTTAAAGCTGCAGCACAATCACTTTCATATCCGCCAGTCCCGGCCGGAAACAATTGAAACTGAGACTGTGCAAACCGAGGAGAAAGCCCTTTAAACGATTACTACAATGTTTACGCGGGAACTGAAAAGTCCCCGCGTAAACATTCTGGCGAATTTTTCCCGGTTAGCATCGACACCTAATGTTGATAAGCAGGCTAACATACCGGCAGCGCACCCATATCACAGGCTCCCTGCACATTATTTTGCTTTGTGCCAATCACAAAACCCCTTCGCTAGCAGAATTAATTTGCAGTTAACTTGAAATATGGATCACGCAAATGTACTAAATATTGCATTAGAGCAATAACATCATTGACACTCGGCTTAACTGCAGCACTACCCGCGTCCGACCCAGCTATGGATGCCATATTTACCGGATTGACCTGTCCTAAATCTATTCCTGCATTTCTGATCCCAGCTAAGTATTGTAATCCGGCTACCGCATCACTTATATTCGGCTGAATTTCAGATCCTTCATTATAAATTTTCCCTCTATGGAAATTCAGATCAGTAGGATTTTCAACGCCTATTTGGTTAAGATATATTTTCATCACGACCATTAATATATATAGAAAATTAGTTTTGGTTTGCCTTTCAATCAATCAATTGTTAAATCTTGTCTTGTCATATCAACACGCATACAGTGGGATAAATTGTCTGCGAAATGCAGAATACATGAATAGAAGTTTATTACCAAAATAGGATTTAAGTATTGAACCATATTGACCAATTGTATAAACTTCCGCATTGTATATTCTTGTTAATTCAGAAAAGGACGCATGCTTTACGTCCAATTTTCTTAACATTTACATTACTTTTTGCTCGAAAATCTATGTTTCTCTTCAATTGATTTAATATCATAATTTTACAAGTATTTCTTAATATCTTCAACCGACAGTATTCTTCCCATTACTTTAACCTGTTCATCTACAACAAGCGCAGGAGTCTTCATAACACCATAGGCCATAATTTCTTGTATGTTTTCAACCTTTTCCACGCTTGCCTCAATACCTAATTCTTTAACCGCTTCTCTTGTATTCTCTTCCAGTTTCTTGCAATTTGAACAACCCATTCCTAAAATTTTAATTTTCATTTTTTGTCCCCCTTAAAAAATATTATTCATCATGACTCTGAGCGATTGTTTACATAAGCAAATATCCAAAAGCATTGAATGCATATCCAATTATAAGGATTCCTATTGTTACCAAGCCTGCAAATATTCCAAGCAGCTTTGTCTTGACAACCGTTTTAAGCAGGATCATTGAAGGGAGAGACAAGGCTGTAACGGCCATCATAAATGAAAGCGCGGTACCCAAACCCACGCCTTTGCTGACTAAAGCCTCGGCTATGGGAAGTGTACCGAATATATCAGCATACATCGGCACGCCTGCGGAGGTGGCTAAAAGTACGGAATACCATTTATCTTGGCCAAGCGCCGCAGAAATAATATTTTGTGGTATCCAGTTATGGATAGCAGCGCCAATGCTAACGCCAATCAGTATATATAGCCAAACCTTTTTGATAATATCTAAAACTTGGTCTTTTGAATAATCCAGTCTGTCATTAGTAGTTAATTCATCTTGTGGAATTTCAACCACCTTATTGCTAAAAACAAAAGGTTCAACATATTCTTCAAGCTTTGCCCTACTGATAATTGTTCCCCCAATCACGGCAAGGATTAGTCCAACTATGACGTAAGCAATCGCAACTTTCCAGTTGAATATGCTGGCAAGCAAAATCACTGATGCCAAATCAACGAGTGGAGAAGATATTAAGAAAGAGAACGTTACACCAATCGGAAGACCGGCACTGGTAAATCCTATAAAAAGCGGTATTGAGGAACATGAACAAAAGGGCGTGATTGTTCCTAGTAGAGCCCCCAAGATATTAGCAGATAGCCCTTTGTATCTTCCGATTATGCTCCTTGTTCTTTCTGGTGGAAAAAAGCTTTGTACATATGAAATTGTAAAAATTAATATAGCTAACAGAATGAATATTTTTACAACATCGTATATGAAAAAATGAATGCTGCCACCCAGTCTTTCCTGCATGTTTAGTCCAAAAACATTTTCTACCAAGAGTCTAACTAAATTAGAAAGCCACTCCATTCTAAGCAGTTGGTTGTTTAACCATTCAAAAATATACAAAGGATCATCTCCTTAACTTTCTTCTTTTGCGTATTAATTGTTATCAATACTACATTGGCTCAAATATTGTTCTTTATCCGTTAGCCTGCTCTTATCTAAGATTAGCTTCGGGTATTCGTTCAAATTATCTATAATGTTTTTTATTGTGCTTGTTAAAACAAAATTTTCAGTCTTGAGCTTGTAAAATACAAATTTTTCTTTTCTTTTATCAATGACAAAATTTAAATCCCTGAGCCTCGATAGACTCTTGGATACTTTAGGTTGAGAAACATTTAGCACGCCACTAATTTGACAGACACAGAGTTCTTCCTGGGCTATAAGAATTATGATTCTCAGTCTGGTTTCATCTGATAATATTTTAAAAATACTTAATAACTGGTTCATAGCTGCTTCCTTTCCAGATCGAATAATCCATTTTGATTATATTATATGCACATATGTGTATATAAATATAATACTCCTTGCTAATATTATTATCAATATAACTTATTAAAAATACCCGGCCAAAAGTGATAAACACCCCCGCCGGGTTTAAATTTCTAATGCTATTCAAATATCACATTTCTAAATCCAATCTTGTTTATTATTACGAGTATTTATACACCTCCAAAAGCTGTTCCCTTGGACGCACAAAAACAGAACATAGTAAAAAGAAAAAGGGGCAAAATGCCCCAAAGCCCTTAATATCAGGTTATTTCCGCTCTATCAACGCAACACCACCTGCTTCGTCCAAAGGTACGATTCCTCAATTATTGCCGTTACACGCAAAACAAGATTAAAAGAAACTTAACTTTCACTAAGGTTTCACTCGCCCATCAAATCGGCTATGTTCTTTCGGACTAGCCGTACTGCTGCGGGGTTGCGCATGACAAGTATACTGGCTCCGACCTGGAGGACACCGGAAGCGGTTACTGCTTCCCAAAGCACGCTGCGGTCGGCGAGATCTCCCCAACCGGGAAACTCTTCAGCAGAAGCATAGGCCTCCTTGCAGCGATTCGCCTCATAGCCAATGGTACAAATCATGGGCATGGAGAGCATTTTGTCATTGGCCAAGGCTCCAAGGCGTGCTCGCTCCATAATAGAATATACATACTCGATGCCGAATCCAAGTCCCGCAACAGTTGGATCAATAATA
>JBAQLX010000699.1:0-2730 GCA_049302315.1 Desulfosporosinus sp. | reverse complement strand
TCATTTTTTGTCGTTCCGCGTAGGTTCCAGGACCCTTCGCGAAACGATATTGTTACAATGTTGCTCAAACCCTTTAACAATATGTCTTTGGTGATTAGAACAGTTTCCTTCCGAGTCCGATAATAACACTTACGTATTGTCGAATTTTCCAAGATAACAAAGGTTCCATGACCCTGTCCGGAACGGTGACCATCGGAAGCCGTTCCGGCGAGTAGAATCGGTAGCGCGAATCTTGTGCAATCCGCCTGCTAATAAAGTGGATAAGGACAGTACCCTAAATGGTATACAATATGCAGTATACAATATCGGAAACAACCAACCTGAGCAACTGATGGATTATATCGCTGCACTAGAAAAAGCCTTAAGTAATGCTGTCGGGAGAGAAATTGTTTCAGATAAAGAGTTCCTTCCAATGCAACCGGGGGATGTTAAGTCCACATATAGTGACAGTTCGCCTTTGGAGAGAGATTTTGATTTTAAACCTAGCACAAGTATAGAAGAAGGATTACAGAAATTTGCTGATTGGTATGTTGAGTATTATAAGGTGAAGTAAAAAAAGATCTTTGCCCAAACCAAACAGAAAGGAGCACTCTCATTTTATGAAAATCTTAGTCACTGGCGGTGCCGGATATATAGCCTCACATACCTGCGTTGCCTTGCTGAAAGTAGGACATACTGTGATTGTTGCGGATAATCTTTGCAACAGTAAGGCTGAGATTATAGATAAAGTAAAACAGATAACGAATAAGGAAATTATTTTCTACCAGATAGATGTGACCGATGAAGCAGCTGTAGATACCGTTTTTTTTAATCACCAGATTGATGGCGTTATCCATTTTGCCGGACTTAAAGCCATAGGCGAGTCTGTTCAAAAGCCCTTAGCCTATTATTATAACAACATCGTTAGCACTATAGTTCTTTCTAAAACATGTCAAAAATACGGCGTGAAGCGATTTGTGTTTAGCTCATCAGCTACGGTATATGGAGAAAATGAAGTTCCATTTGTAGAGACAATGAAACTTCTACCAACCACAAACCCTTATGGTGAAACGAAAGTCATGAGTGAGCGAATTCTCATGGATATCGTCAAAGCAAATCCGGACTGGTCAGTGACTCTACTTAGGTATTTCAACCCGGTGGGAGCTCACGAGAGCGGATTGATTGGTGAAGCACCTATTGGTATCCCCAATAACCTGATGCCTTATATCACTCAGGTGGCAAAAGGCAAGCTGAACAAGCTACGTGTTTTCGGTAATGACTATCCAACGGTTGATGGCACCGGTGTTCGAGATTATATTCATGTATGCGATTTAGCTGAGGGGCACGTGGCAGCACTGGAAAATCTCACTGAAGGTGTACATATTTATAATTTAGGTACCAGTCATGGGACAAGTGTACTACAATTAATAAAGGCCTTTGAAGAGGCGAATGGCATCGTTGTGCCCTATGAAATAGTAGCGAAGAGACCTGGCGATATTGCCGAGTGCTATGCTGATGCTTCGAAGGCTGAGAGGGAATTAGGCTGGATAGCTAAGCGGAATTTGGTAGATATGTGCCGAGATGCCTGGCGGTTTGAGAAGAGCTATGCTTGGTAAGGACATGCTCGGGCAAGGGTTCTCCCTTCGGTCGACCCCTTGCCAAAGGTGCTCGTCTCAAGGGTCTCCCGCTGGTCAACCCTTGACCGGGGTCTGACCGAGCGCCAAGCTAAGGGTACATTATATAGTGGGTGGGAATCCCACTAGAAAAGGTCTAGCCAACCATTCTATAGCGAGTCTTGAGAGGCACGGGGTGATCCGTGTTTCTAAGCGTAGACAGCGAACAAGCAGGCCGGAAACGAAAGCTGAAGTTTGTAAGCCCCGAAATCCCCACTTGGGAAGGCTGATGTTATGGTCAGTTGCAGAAAGCAAAATCGTACGGATCGTCAAATGGCAAGAGACGTACGGCTTCCCCGGGGTCGCAGAGCCCAGCATGCTTGATATTGCTATGATGTATCAACTTGGGAGAACTTACGTGTCCTCCAGAAATGGAGTAAGGCCGATCAAGTGATAACAAAGTTAGAAAGGCTGACGGCAGGTAAGTAGTCGGATGACTTCATAGTACTGATGAAACGGGGTAATGCCCGTGGAGGAAAGGGAGTCACATCTAATCGATCCTGTAAAGGACACATAAACTACACCAACGGAGGTAGAAGAATTGTGCAAACGAAACTTGCAGGAATAGCAGAAGTAGCCAAACGTCGACCGAATGAGAAGTTTACAGCCTTAGCCCATCTTATCAATGTAGACATGCTTCGGCTCTGTCACAATGAAATGGATGGAAATAAAGCCACGGGAATCGACGGAGTGACCAAAGAAGCCTATAACGAGAAATTAGAGGAAAACTTAATAGACCTAGTACAACGCATGAAACGGCAGGCTTATCATCCGCAACCAGTGAGACGGGTGTACATTCCAAAGCCGGGAAGTGAAAAGAAAAGGCCGTTAGGAATTCCATCCTACGAGGACAAGCTTGTGCAATCCGCACTTGCTAAAAGCCTCTCGGCTATCGATGCTCGAGGGAAGGCCTCCCGTTCGGTCAGCCGTCCCAAAAGGGGTCTGACCCCCTCAAAATTCGACAAATTAAGCATTGTTACCAATAATCCCTGAAAGCCAGTAATGCTGGGCCTTTTAGGGATTATTGAACGTATTGTAACACAATATAGTTGTGTTATATTCGCTGAAAGAGAGTCAA
>JBAQLX010000698.1:0-2442 GCA_049302315.1 Desulfosporosinus sp. | reverse complement strand
GCTTGGGTATCCAGACTCTTCTGACCGCCGGAGGCTTATAGCTTTTCCGATGAATTGACTCTATAAGGTCTTCAATCCAGAGGTCAAAGTCTTTTAGCGCTCCTTCTACCGTCTTATGGTCTATTCCGGGTGCAGTATACTTTGGCATCCGGCCTAGACTTTCCCTTATGAGTTCCCTCGTTATGTGATGTGCCAGCGAAGAAAATTTAAGGTTCGTTTCCTTTTGAGCTTTTGCTGCTACTCTTTCCAGATTCGTGTTCATGGCTGGGTTTCTCCTTACTTTGTATTAAGGCCCGAATCCTCCCATTGCATGGAGCCCATGTTTCCTTGGAATAGATTCAATTTCCGCTGACCGCTTCCCCATGCAGCAGGCTCTCCCTACCTCAGAGTACTATCAGTCAGTAAGACTTCTGACAGACCATCGGATTATCCTCACTTTGTCAGCTTGTCAAACCCTATCCTTAAAGGAAGCCTGCCGGATCTCCCTTGTTCCCAAGATGCCCATCGATAGCATGCCGTTGGTACGAACCCCGGAAGCAACTAGGCTCTCCTAACCTATAACGGCTAGCCAATTTCTGCCTTCCCCTTTGCCGGAAAAGGTCGGCTACTTCACATGAGAATTATTTCGGGGCTAATTATCCAATTCACTTTATTCCGGCCTACTATCTTCCTGTCTACGCTTCGCAGTACATGTTACCATGCACCACGCAAGTCTCGGTACTTGACTGCTGGTTAGGCTTTATCAAGGCGTTTATTTCAAACCACATGTGCTCCTTGAGCTTAGCAAGGCGCAACCGACACAATTCCGGAGGGAACCGGAGGAATTGTGCCGAGCATGAAGTAATTTTTTGAGTTTGCTCATCTCTCAACTTCACCTTTAAATTATAGTACCACATATAGTGACGGGCATCAAGAGCTTATAAGATAATATATGGATAATAATTGCTCCCCGCTGTATGAGTATTTTAGCAGCTTATCATTACATGGTAACTGTTTTATTACCATGTGAGATCAACAAACAGCTTAAATTCTGAGTCATGCTTCATCTGAGTCCTATAACACCCGTTACGTGAAATAAGAGCCCCTTCGTTCACGGTTCAAGGCAGGTTCATGGTTGTCCCGAGGTATTGTCGAATTTTCCAAGAAAACAAAGGTTCCATGACCCTTTCCGGAACGGTGACCAGCGGGAGCCGTTCCGGCGAGTAGGTACCCGTCCTCCTTGATAATTCAAGGTTTCTTTGGTATCATCAATTCAAAGAAACCTTGAATATTTGCCTTTTGTTTTGCATATATTAAAAGAGGAGGAAGAGTATGTCTCAGACCGTTCAAAATGGAGGTAATCCCATGTTCAAAAAACGCATCTCGGTATCTCAAAAACGTCAAATAACCATCCCAATTGAGTTTTATAATGACGTTGGTATCGAAAAAGAAGTTGAGTGTTATATCTGGAATAATGCCATTGTTATACGCCCTGTACGTGAGAGCGGCGGTGAGTTTGATGAACAGATCTTAGCCGACTTGATCTCCCAAGGCTTATCCGGCGAAGAGTTGCTTACCAGATTTAAAGAAACTCGAAAGAAAATCCGTCCTGCAGTTGAAGAATTAATTGCAGAAGCCGAGCTTGCAGCTAAAGGTAAAAGCAAGCATTCCACCTATGATGATGTTTTTGGCGTGGAGGATAAGTGAGGATGTTTAAGCTCATCGTTTTGCCTCCTGCTGCCCGTTTTCTGAAAAAGCTCAAAGAAAAACCTCTTAAAACCCTTTTTCAGAAAACTGTAGACGAGATTCTTATTGATCCTTACATCGGCGAAGCTAAAAGCGGCGACCTTTCAGGTATTTACTGCTGCGATATATATTACAATAAAACCAATTATGAACTAGCTTATACGCTTGTAGAAACGCCAACTGAAACTATTGTTATTGTGCTTGCAGGTACTCGTGAGAACTTCTACGAAGAACTAAAGCGGTACACGAAAAGTCATTAGCGTAGCTCCTATACGTGGCTGCACGAGAAAAAAGCGCGGAAAGCAGGACATTTCGGCTGTTTACCTTTGAATGTAACTTAATAACATTGTGTAATATCGAAGAATCCCTGGCATGCCTGATGTTACTGGCCCCAAGGTTTTTACTTGATATGTATAATTTGTCGAATCTTGGCGGGTCGAGTAGAAGCGGCACTCTCTGGAGAAGCGACCATCTCTGAGTATGGTTCCTAGCCTATCGCATACCCCATCCAAATTGCAACCGCCACCCTCAGTCGAGTAAGCCAAGGGGATTTCACCCTTAGCTTCTCCGTCGAGTAAGCCAAGGGGATTTCACCCTTAGCTTCTCCCGGAACCGGACTTGAAAGTCTCCCCTCATCCGGCTCTTATCATTCAACTCATTACAACAGTACGGTTTGCTCTCTTGCATCAAATCCTCCTGTTTCCAGTTGTTATCAGC
>JBAQLX010000697.1:0-52611 GCA_049302315.1 Desulfosporosinus sp. | reverse complement strand
GTTGTTCCAGTTGCCGCCACGATTCGGGAGCTAATATGGTCCATTCCCCATGTGCGATTATTGTTTAATAGCCTTCATCCAGCCGCCGAGCATTTTACCGATCTCGACGAGCATCTTACTCCAGTTTTCGTATTTCTTAAGCGTCAGGAATTTAAATTCATTGTCTGCCGATAACCGTATGAGTGTTCGCAGGGTATCGAGTTCAACGTCGATTTCTTGGAGTGTTGTCTTTTTGTAATAACGTTTGTTCGCCGTGATAATAAGCTTAAGTAGTGCATACATAGATTCTTTGACGTCTGATACGAGAGCGTACTTTTCACTCTTCGGAAATTGTCTGAGGCAGATATTTCCGTACAGAATCATGTCGTAGGTCTTTTGCAGTATTTTGAGGTCTTCCAATGCTCATGGATCTCCTTTGCTGTCGTTTTTTTTCTGACGGTGAGAAAAGGCGCTCTATCGAGCGCCCGGCAGATTACAGGGTTTCAGATTGCGAATTACAGGACGAAAGCGGAGAAGAACCCGAGGCTCGCAGCCGAAGCCGACCGAGGGGTGAACAAACCCAAGCCGAAAACGCCAGCGTTGGACGCGCTGTTCCAGCTGCCGCCACGATCCGGGAGCCTTTCTCCATTGTTTCGGAAGTAGAAACGATTTCCCCCGTGACTGGCGTCTAGTGGGAACAGACATAAGGATTTTAATATATCTGGAACCGTGATACCAGCATGCGCCGTTAGGGTTTCAAATAGCTTAGTTCCGTATGCCGTGTCGTCTGGTTGTGCGTTTAAAATTGTAGTAGCGAGTTCAATACTTGCGGAGCCAGCCGTCGGAGCAGCGGTATAGTCAAATTTTAGGGATTGATCAGCCACGCATGTCCATACTACTGTACCATCAGTCACGGTATCACTAACAACCGTTGGCCAGACCGGGGCTGCAGCTCCCGATGTCCCAGCAGTTGTTGCCTTATACATTAAACCGGATTGAGTAATATACGCGTTTAGTGGGTATGCATGTGACGCTTGCCATTTAGTCTCTACCAATGAACCGTCTGTCGCGAGAATAGCCAGCCATAAAACGCTCGTCGCTGATTGATCATTGGTGTTGTCTGCGGCATTATTGTTTACTAGGATTTGGATCTCTCCGTTATTAAGTCGCATACCTCCAATCCACTTGGAAACGTTTCCTTTTATGTCGCAGACTCCAAAAGGGGTACCATCATGAGACCATGCCAATGGACCAGACCCTGTTAGTGTCCGAGCGATATTATTTGACGAAAAATAACTAGCGATACCTTTTTCTGAAGCTACAGCATTATCCTTCCCATATAAGCTATTACCTCGGGGAAGGAATCCCTGTTTCTTGGCACCTAGAGCAATTGCAGACCATTCGGGGTTAGTCTGGAGATGCCAGCCGGGCCCCTTTTGTTTGCACGCCAGCATGGCATTATCAAAATTAATACTATTACCCGGGTCCATACCTTTTAGACTTAACGCGCGAAGTGTAGTTCCGGAACCCCTGACTATGTTTGGATACTTAGAATTATAAAACGCTGGCTTAGTGACTTCATTAACTATAAAAGCCTCGTGTGGCCGTATAAGTGTACCAACACCTAAATCTACTCTCGTTTGCAGTGGGAAGGCCACCATGACCGATGGATTCCCTAGATCATCATACATCGCGGTATTGCGACCAAAGCTCGCATCTTCTACGCGCTCTCTCCAAGATCGTTGCTCTACAACATCTGTGATCACACCGTTTGTCAGGAAGCGATTGGTAAGGCTGGTTTCAATTTCATTTATGTCTTTTAACAATTGTCCTTGCGTATAGGGTCCGCTAGTATATTCCATTAAATCATACCTCCATTTTCTACTAGAACTTCAGGGACTGGAAACTTATCGACGAAGTTCCGGCGCAAATCAAACTCAAATACTGGCAGGTAAGATAGAGCCGCAGATTCTCCACCTTTTATGGATGTTTCGCCTGTTAGTTGTACCCCTTCATCTGCAAAATCAATTTTCAAAGTAGTCGTTCCATCTTGTTCGGCGATGCATGTATATTTCATATCTTTATTCCTCCCATACCGTTACCTGAAGGCTCGCACCTTCGCTGATTGTATAAATAGGGACCGCAACACTAGGATCAAACTTGATTTTAACCAAAGCGCCTGGCTCAATCGGAAAACCGGTTTGTTGGTTAACCGTGGAAGGCCCTAACCGGAAACGCAAGACAGGATCCTCGTTCTTAACGTTCAGAGTTCGTCTGTTTGTTTTTACCGATGCACCCGCAAAAACTTCAACTGCAGTAGCGACTATTGTTTTTACTCCGACTATAGGGTCGCTAGTCACAGCCGCGATATCATTGATCAAGTTCACGCTAGCCGCGCCGACCGCACTAACCGCGAGGGTATTGACCCCTGCAGAATCCTTTAACTTTACATTTTCAGCTCCGGTTCCATTGCCCTGCAGCTGCTTTAGCACGCCCTTTAGTGCTGCAATTACCGATGCGCTCACGGCTGGATCCGTTACAGCCACATCAGCCTTTGCACCAATGGACGCAATACCTCCGTCAGCAGCTGTGAAAATGTTTTCTCCGGCTGTCTGAGATATCTTAACTACTGCCCGGTTGGTCGTTCCGTCTGTGGTTTGGTCGATACCCACTTTGCCTAGAATATTTGTCCCTGCTGGTAGAGGGTCTGTGATCTTCTTAATACCCGAGGTATCCCTAATTGCTGTCAGTATAGCTTCTATGCCATCAACATATCCTGCTACAGCGCTTAAGGTAGCCTCCGTAGCGGGTGCTGCGATTATCTTAGCAAGCAAAGCAGCCAGGGTTGTCTGTGTAGCAAAATCTTTTGCGTTTAACGTATCTTGTTTAACACTTGTTGCCGCCCCATCGGGAAGAACACTTGATTTTACATTGGTATCAATAGCTCCGCCAGAGCCTTTGGCCGCCTCAAAGACATTTGCGGTAGCCGTTTCATACTGAGGTTTTGGATTTCCTTGTTCATCTCTTAGGATTGCCATACTATAACCACCTTTCTATAAATTGTACCGATGTTATTGAAGCGTTAGTGGGTAATACAGTTAGGGTTGTTAATCCAGGAGCAATGGAAAAAAACTTGCTGTTCTGCCAATCCAGGGAGGCCATTTCCCGTAGGCCGTTGAGGGTTATCTTGCCAAGGCCACAGTTCACAACAAGTACATCACCTTCCGCAAAGGTCCTAACAACCCGGACATAATCAGATCCGTTGGCTATCTTGATTTCCGTGGCCACAGCAATGAATGTGACTGTGAATACCGGAAATGCTTCTTTTGTCCCGGAATTGTTGAGAATCATGGAGCCGATAGGGTCTGTTGCAATTGCCATAAATGGTGCAAGGAATACTGGATCGTTGAACTCCCGATTCAGCGGATTGACAGAGTACGCCGAAGGATCACACCTGAAAACAAGCGTAAATTTGCCCATTCCTGGTGTTTTCATTTTATCTAGCCCAATAGCGCCGTTATATTTGACTAGGTAGTATTTGTCTGGTTCATCATCAAAAATAAGCTGGACCTTTTGCTCACTATAAACCCATGCAGCTATTTGACGTTTGGCGATCATTAGTTCTATTGCAGTAGCCGTCAAGATGCCGCACGCAATCGGGATAGCTCCATCGGCCAACTCCCTTGGAAACATGTAGCTGCCATCGCGCCCGGGAACCTGGAGATATGCGTCATTCGAACCAGTGATTATGGGTACAGTTTTGCTCTCCATAACCACGCCTAACCCGCTGCAGTGCTGTCCGTTTAGAGTAAACCCTCTTTCCATTTTTAGCCAGGCACCCCCAAGCTGTGCAGCCTGCTCTGCTGAAGCCGAAACAGGTGTTGCGATATTATGCTGCTATCTATTTTGAGATTGACCTGTATGGTTTGCGATGATTCGCCCGGTTGGCTTTGCGTCTGCATACTGGATAACACGCCTCGTGCGACTTCCTGTGCGGTTTTCAGTACCATGTCTTCGCTTGCTTCGTGGTTATAAATTTTGGATCCGCGAGGGAGGTTGTAAACCTCATAACCCTTTTCGTGCATGGTTGTAAGGCCGCCGCGGAAGTAATTTGTTCCGCTTGCGCTCTCTTCTAAGATAGGTTGTCCAGAATCATCATAGCCAGAGACGTGATAGGTTTTAGGGGCGGCCGTGTTTTCAGTGCGAGTGCGAGTTATTAACCATCGGCGGAGCGGATTATTAGCAAACCATTCTCCAAGAGATCGCCATCCAGTTTTAATCGACCCATCTTGAGCATCAATCTTTTTACCAACATCGACGTTTTCCCTCTCCAGCTCAGCGACTACTTCTTTGTGCATTGCCTCAGCCTTCCTGAGTGCTTCGGACCTCGTTAACTCCGCTGCGGCAATCATCTTTTTAGCTTGATCGTCAGAGGTAATCACGCCCTCATCTCTTTGCCTGGCAATTGATGCTACAGTTTTTTCGTACTGGTCATTTGCCAACCTTGTCGTCTCATCCCTTTGCTTCGCACTGTTTGCAATCACTTCACCGGCTTGCTTTGTTGATATATCCCCAGCTTGTAATCTCATCCTGGTCAGAATTGCTGCTTGCTCTTTTTCAGAATCCGTTAGCGCCTGAAGTGCTAGGGCTTGCATTTTATCTTTTATCGCCTTGATCTCGTCTTCTTCTTGCTGAGTAAGTGTCTTATGATCAGCCGCTGCCTTGTCATAAATGGCTTTAATTTTTGCTTCATAGGCATCAATTTCAGTACCCTTAGAAATATGGGTTTCTTTCATTTCAGCCAAAGTGGCTTGCACTTCTGCCGAATCGATAGTCCCTTGATCTGTATAAAATTTTGTAAGATTGGCTAAATCCTCGGTGTAATGCTTATCCCTACCAGCCTTGATGTCCGCGCCCATTTTTTCAAACGTCCCAACCATATCTGTTGCTATTTCTTTAGTTATCCTTGTGTTCATTAATCTAAATGATTCTAAGGAAACACCAACTTTATTGTCCATTTCCATGTACGCGCCCACTGATTTCTTGGTTGCCTCAGACACCCCATTACCAAATAGATCTATTGTTGGAATAACCTTTTGGCTCATGATTGAGTTGACCCCGACTGCTGCTAAACCAAACGCGCCTAAGCCGAGTGTAATTGGATTCAGGAGCAAGGCCGCAGCTGCTGCACCTGCTCCCATGGTACCAACTGCCGTGCCTGTACCCGCTACTGCTGCACCTGTGCCTGCGGCCGCAATACTCGTAAGACCCATTATTCCGGATACCGCAGCCATGCCTTTTGTGATTACACCGACAGCCCCTACGATCTTCCCTCCTACGAGCAAAACGGGACCTAGGGCCGCCGCTAGTGCCAAGGATTTGATTATGGTCTCCTGCGTCTCCGGACTTAACTCGGAAAACTTATTCGCAAGATTAGTAACACTTTTGGCCACCGCCGTGATTGATGGTGCCATGACCGTGCTTAGCTTAATCGATGCCGTCTCAATAGACCCCTTCATTTCATCTACGGACCCTTTGACGTTTTCTTTCATGGTCTTGGCCATTGCCGTTGCTGCTCCGTCAGAGCCTTGGAACGATTTTGTGAGTGTATCTATTTTGCCTCCGCCTGCCTCCATCAGTACCAGCATCCCGGATAGGGCTTCCTTGCCAAATATAGTAGCTATTGCGTCCGCTTTCTTTTCATCGGATAGATCCTTTGTCGAATTCTTCAGATTATCAATAACTTGGTTAAACGGTAACATTTTCCCCTGTGCGTCGAATGCGTTGAATCCCAGATCCTTCATGGTTGCGGCCGCTTCCTTGCTTGGGCTTGTTAGGGCAACCAAGGAGCTGCGTAGCATTGTCCCGGCCATTTCGCCTTTAATATTGGCATTACTCAGAATTCCAACGGCTGCAGCTGTGGTCTCTAGGCTTACCCCCAATGCTTTAGCCGGTGGCGCGGCATATTTTAATGCCTCGCCCATGTCTGTAACGCCAGCGTTTGTATCTCCTGCGGCCTTTGCCAATACATCAGCAACGTGGCCACTTTTGGAAGCATCTAATGCAAAGCCCCTCAGCGCACCAGCGGCAATTTCACTGGCTACCGCAATCTCAACCCCTCCAGACGCTGCAAGGTCTAGTACTCCGGACATTGCCGCCATTGTTTCGTTAACGCTAAACCCTGCGGAGACTAAATTCTCCATGCCTTGCGCCGCCTGGGAACTCGAAAAGCTAGTTAAGGCCCCAAGCTGAAGCGCTTGGTCATTAAGTAACTTAAACTCATCACCGGTAGCACCCGAGATTGCCTTCACGCGACTCATCTGTGCTTCGAATTCCATGCCCGTTCTGATTGCTGCTATGCCAACCCCAACGATTGGCATTGTTACTCCAACCGTAAGAGACTGTCCTGCTTGAGAAGCTTTCCGCCCTGCAGCTCTCATCTGATCTGACGCCGTTGTCAAAGTTCGGCTTGCGCTTAACCACCGGCTTTCTTGGTCCGCAATCTCTGCGCTCGACCGATTCAGCTCCCCTTGGACTCTCGTAAGTTCTGCCCGAGCATTGTTCAGATTTGTGGTGTAGTTATTGACTTGCCGGGCATTAGTTATTACAGCTGCTTCAGATTTTTTTAGCGCAGAAGTTATTCCAACTACTCCCTGCCTCACGTACTCAGCCTCGGCGGACTCCTTGCCGTGTAGCCTCACCGCTTCGGCATAAGCCGTATTGGCGGTGGCTAGAGACGATCTCAGGCGATCGCGTTCTTTAATATTTGTAGCCATTCGCGCTGTTGATGTCTTTAGGGATTGAGTGTAAATGCCTACTCTTTGGGCGTGTAGTTGGACTTGTCTCGCTAACGCTTCCTGGACCTCTTTAAGACGTTCTGAGTCTCTGCCAAATACGCCAACTTGCGCCGAAGCGTTTTGAAGTTCGGACTTTGCGACCCTTAGGCTATTATTTACGCCACTCAGGGAGGCGTTGAATCCTGAGCTATCTAAGATCATGCGCGCTGTTATGCGTTTTTCTTCATTTGCCATATAATTTCGCCTCCCTACAAGAATGGGACTTCGTCGATCGAATAAACTCTTTCCTCGTCATTGCCTTGCTCGTCTCTGTCCCATCCGTTGAAATGGCGATGGATCCTATAGAGCGCGTTGATTTTCCTTGGCGTCGATCGCCAGAATGATTCCTCTGTCATATTTAGAAGCACAGTCGAGACATAATAAAACCAGTCGAAATCCAAAATTTCATTCGACTGGTTTACTCGTTTTTTCCTTGGTCTGCCCCGCCGCTTTCCTTTTCTGAAATGACCCCGTCAATTAACGCCGTGGTTACTTCATCCATTATTTTCATTGTCTTAAAATTAAATGGTAAAGCAGTGGCCAATTCGTCCTCGGTGAAATCTCTTTCTAAGCAAGCACAGCTAAGGATTTTTACTATAGCTCCATAAATGTCTTTGTTGGATAGGAAGTCGTTGAATATTCCTGTGGCCCCATCCACTTTGCTTTCTATTTCTCCTTCAGCGTTTGTAGAAATTTCTTTGTGGTCCTTGAATCTATTGTTAAATTTAATGAGTGCCTTGAAATCTAAGCGGAAAGTATATTCCTTATCTCCAATCTTAATCTTGAACTCTTTGATTTCTACGTTCGCCATGTTTTTACCCTCCAATATGCTGAAATTGAGGATAGGGTAAAACCTATCCTCAACTCACTTAGACTGTAAAGTTTACAATTGTGTTTGCCGCCAAAGGAATACCCGCTACGCTCTTGACCGCGCTGTTACAAACCGCAATATAGGTACCTGCATCTAGGCTTGCGTTAGGATTTAGCGTCACGATCTTATTCGTTGCGTCAACGCTCAATGCCGCAGCGATAAGGGTCCCATCAGTCTTCATTAAGAATACATTGCTGCTGGTTATCGTCGCGGGTTGAATCGCAATACTAAAGGTAAATACAACGTTTGCGCCAACGGCTACGCCAAACGCAGTGTCTATAGGTACGCTAGTAACTGTTGGTACCGTGGTATCAGCTGTCGGAACAATTACACTCGCGAAGAAAGTTGTTGCGATATCAACCGGGCAGTTAGGATCATCTTCATCTACTTTGTATACGCCCATACCATTATTTATCAGCGTCTGGAATGTGGCTTGCACTTTGTGAGTCTGATAGTCTTTCTTGCCCTCCTTGCCCTTTACGCTTTCATCTGGCTCCATCAACATACCCTTGTAATACGCTCGATAAGCCTTTTTCCCGTTGCCCTTCTCGGCTTCAAATAAGACGGCTAGGTAAGGAGCCGCATCGCTTTCCTTGGTGTAGGCACCGCCCTCTGTAGCTACGTTATGTCCTAAATATTTAGCATACCGAGCGTTGCTGAGATCAGCTAAGTCCATGTCGATGATGGTTTCCTCTACGGAGGTCCCCTGTTCCCAGACAACACCCTCTGCGTACAGTTTGTCCGTGCTGGTCTTTGCCTTCGCGTCAATTTGGCGAACACCAGGAATATACTCAGGGGCTGCAAATACTAGACCGGATAAGTCGTCTTGGGTTAATAGAGCAAGATAAAGCTTATTAATATTTACTTTTGACATCAATTTACCTCCTTAAATCGTATTTGATGAGAAAATAAAACGCATGGCTTTGTGATAAAGCTCGGTGGCGTCTTCGTAAAGGTCTGCCCCGCCGCTTCTCGCAAATCCTGCGCTTTTCATTTTTTCCATTATCGCGTCTTCTAGAGCTGTGTAATCGCCTTTGGAGTAGATGTCTACTTGGATGTAATAATCAGCCGCCAATTCTTCCCCCTCGGCATACAACGCGCCCTCTTCGTCATAGCTGGTATATTCGATATAGGGCGCGATTGGTTTCTTGGCGTGGAGAAAGTGAACCGTTTTATCACCCGTGAGATTGATTACGTCGGACACTAGTAATATGGTCCTTAAAAACGTTTTTATATTCACATCATCCCCGCCCCAACAATTCTTTGGCCAGAATAGCCAGTGCTTCACGTTCTTTCCTTCTAATCGTGTTCTCGAAGAATCCGACGTGTGCGCGTTGTTGCGAGGTTCCATATTCTTGGAACATCCCCCAGAATGCGCCTAACCTCAATATTCCCACTGTAGCGAAACCTTCTTTTTTGACTGAGGCTTTGATTCGCTTTAGCTTACCCGTCTTGCCCCTAGGCGTCGCTTGTTCAAGGGCATCCTTCATGGGAGCAATTGCGAGCTTCATGGCTCTCTTTTCTTTCGCTTCCGAAATCGTCATGTCGTGCAAGAGGTTTTCTAGCTCGTCGAATCCGCTTATCTCAATTGTGTTCATGTCACCAGCTCCAAGGTTTTAATTTTAACGAATCTATTCCGGAATTCGGTGTTATCAATGAAAATAATGTTGTAAATCCTTGGCCCGTGGACTATTCGATAGGTCCTAGTATCCAAGATCTCAATGAACTCAGTGTACCTAATGCCGAATACCACTGTGTTCTCGCTTTGAACTGCTTTGGCTGACCAGAATTCCCTACCATCTAGGTTGCTTTTGCTTGCCCACACTGTTCGAGTGGGAACCCATAACCCTTCATCGAATCCGTTTGGATTGGTGGGCCTGGGCGGTACACATAACCAAGGAGACAGGAACACCTCGTCATTCACTGTAATAAGTTGTTGAATAGTAATCCTGTGCTTGAGATCCCCGATTCTCATACCGGCACCAGTCTTTCGAGATTAAGCAGTGAGTGTACGGAAAACTCAATCTCCTTACTCAATTTACTTACCCCAGCTGTTGAGGCAGCTTCTCTGTTTTCATACCAATGACCAATAAGCAATTTCATCGCGAGTTTAACTTTTTCTGGGACATCGGAGGACAAGTCACCATAACCGCATGTAAATTCGATAACAATTGCATCCAGGGGAAACGGTGTAAATGACGGCCAAGACTTGTCGTATGCCGGAGTAAGTCGACCGAGGATTCCCCGCGTGCTGTACACGTAATCGATGCCCTCAGTTAATTCCGTCGTGACACCGGATGAGTCTTTGTAGGCCACTGAATCAATTGTTTGCAGACTGCCTTTTGGTAGTTCGAGCATACCGCTTGGCCAGTAATCAAAACTCAGTTGCCACGTTTGAGTGAGATAGGCACGGTTTTGATAATCTTCACAATATCCCCTGGCTGTAGTAATAAGGGAAGTTATATCATCGTCTTCAAACGTGTCCTCAGTATCTAACTTCAAGTGCCTTTTAGCTTCGGTAAAAGTGAGTGGTTCGGTCTCTGGAGGCGTTTTCAGTGTTAAATTGTAATTCATCTTTTTTCCTCCAAAAGAGAAGCGACCGGTTAAGGCCGCCTGTTTATTACAAGGTTAAAAATTAAGTTATTTGGGCACCTGGCGCAAGAGGCTCCCACTCGATGAATATTGTTACGGCACCAGTGGCGGGAGGCCCAGCACTAAAGATTGTCTGAATAACGCCAGTACCGACGATGATAGGCATATGCTCATTCGCCGCCACCACAATACCCACATCGGTTGTCTTAACAAGTCCTGTGGCCTTCACGCCATCAACGATAAACAGTTGCTGCGCCCCTGCGCTTGCGGTATCGGTTGCAGCGGAAAGATCAGTCGCGCCCCCGCCCGTTGGCGTAAAGGAAAACTTGAGCGTATTTGCGCCAGCAGGAAGTCCTGTGGTGACTAATACACCAAGGTGTTTAATTAAAATAGGGCCACCGGCAACGGTAAACCGGGTGGTGCTTCCAGTGAGGTTTGCCGCTACTAAGGCAACGCTGCTTTGTTGGGATACCTTGTTGCTAATGTATTCAACCCTTTCTAGTATACTTCCATCGGCGTTTGCTACAACGGCAGAGGAGTCAAACCCGTTATCTGCATCGTTTGCACCAATTGGATTATCGGAACCGTCTACGGCTCCGAGCTTTCCTTGGATTACTTCTAGTCTTTCTAATATCGACCCGTCGGCATTTGCCGTAACAGAGGAAGAGTCAAAAAGATTATCGGCGTTATTTACACCAAGTGGATTACCAAGGTTATCTTGAAAGCCTAATGGCATTATTTATACCCCCTTATAAAAGATTAGGACCGCAATTAAGCGGCCCCGCTAATTAGTCGTAGATTGCTGTCTCGGCAATCTCTCCAGCATATCTTGGCTGTGACATTACATAGAACGCTACGCCGTCAGTCTGCGAAGATCCAGCATCACCAAGGTCTACCTGGAAGCAGTCGTAGCCATCACCCAGCATTGATGCGTCGATTGGTATTACGTAGGTCCGGTTTGCCGTTGCCGGGATCGTGAAGGTATCGCTTGTGGCTGTTCGCGGTACCAGAATGTCCTCGTTTTTCTGGATGCCGTTGGCGCTGGCAGTATTCAGGGATGTGCCGCCGGTAATAGTTTCATTATCGACAAAGGTAGTACCGTTGAAGGTATACATGATCAGGTGATCGCCGTTATCTTGGGCGACTACACCCGTCCCGCCGCCTGTGCCCGTTACGGTTTCGCCAACTGTAAAAGGCCCGCTTGCGCCGTCATAGTCGAGGTGGAAACCAGTAGAGTAGTAGGTCTCGAATGAGAGGGTAGTTGTCCCGCCTGAAACAGCGGCCGCTTTGTCCAGCGTAACAGCGCAGGTTGCCCCGGCCGTTGGCCCGATCATGATAACCACGTCACAATGACCGTAGTTTTTCATACTTACGAAGTCGCCGGCTTGCGCGCCTCCGGAAAGGTCGATAGGGAATACCGCAGGGACAATATGAATATCAGGTTTAATTGCTGGCATTGTTTTTCCTCCTTAAAATAGATTAACCAGCTGTATTAGCCGGTTATTTCATAACAAAAACATCTCCTGTAGTGCATCCTGATTTTTCAAGTGGGAGCCGGTCAGGAAAACCGTTTTGACTCCTTGTTCTCCCACTGCTATATTATCTAGTAGCCAATGCCACAAAAGGGCTCAAAGTACTTGAACCACGGTACGGTGTCAACGCACTCTTCCATGCTGGCTGACCGTCAAAACGGAACACGAACCTAAAGGCCGTCTCGTTATAGTCGAACCGAACATGTATAGATGTAGCTGTTTTCAGTACGCCCTTGTCAATGGCTTGATACTGCCCGAGGTCGACCAATGTGATATCCCCTAGATCACCCACCGTAGCGCAATATTCTACGGGGATAACCGGACGGCCAAAGAGGCTACTATAAGGGGAGGCGCTTAGTCCACCAGCAGGAAGATACACCGGTACTCCACCGGTCCCCACAGAGACAGTCATGCCATTCAGCTGTGGTTCACAGTCTTGATTAATGAGCCATATGGCGTTTTTGCGAGCTGGAGCCCAGCAACGAGACCACATTTTACTTACGTTTTCATAAATAATTGTGTCGGCTGCCTGACTAGTTTCTTTAGGAACAGAAACCAATGCGTTGCTCTTTAATATCCCGAGGGGTTGGCCCGCTCCTGTACCATTAATAATGGCGTCTTCGGTCTTAAAGTTGATTTCCAGTGGAACATTTTGCATGAGCCAGGCTTCGAGTGCTACAGCATCTTCGAGTAGGTCATCGGTGCAATATACCAGCGCGGTTAGCTTCTTTAAGCTTAAGTCAAGCAGGTTAAACTTAGGCTTACTGCCAGTGATTTGGTCAGCCTCGCCTTCCCAATATGCCCGGATACCGCCCCACCGCGACCCATTAGCGCGAGAGGATTCGTCAACGCCAGGGATTTTTAGGCCGTTTCTTCCTGGCCCAATAGGAATAGGATTGACTCGGTTCATGATCTCGCCGACGCTATAGGCCCTTTCAAGGATAGTTTGGCTAAATTCCTGTTGCACAAGAAAGCCTCCATCACTTGGTACGCCTTCGCTTGCGCCAGAAGCCGAATTAAAAAGTCTCTGGTCGACTCTTCCGGCGTTTTCTGGTCTTCCGGCTTGATAAACTGCGAGCATTTGCTCGCCAAAATTCCCAAATTTACCTTCATTTTTGTTTACAGGGGTAGCATAAACCGGAATATTAACCGGTATGTTTTTCTTGGCTTCATCCTCGATACGTTGTGTCTCGATGGCGTCAAGCTCTTTTTGGGCTTCTATCTTGGCCTTGATCGCTTTAATTTCCGCCATCTTTGCGGTGATTTCTTCGGCCTTAGCTTCGGGGTTGTCCTGGATTGATTGGGCCTCGAGTGTAAGTTGAGCAAGTTTTGCTAATAATTTATCCAATGTAGTCACTCCTTTTTTAAATAAAAATACCTTAGAGGATTAACTCCAAGGCTAGTTTCGCTTTTAGTGCGGCTGTGTCTAGTAGTTTCGGTTCAGGCTCTGCCCGAGCCTTAATTCCTTCCGGATTAACTTTGAGATAGTTTCGCATCTTGTTAATAACGGCGGCCGGTATCATAGCAGAGCTTATGCTTGCCGCAAGCCGGTTTCCCTCGTCGAACATAATCTCATCGACAAAGCCTTTTTCAAGTGCGTCCTGAGCATTGAGCCAGGCTTCTTTGTTCATCATGTTTAGCAATTCTTTTTGATCCATTCCAGTCTTAAGTAGGTAAGCGTTAGAGATTGAGACATTGTAGTTTTTTAATATTTGTGCTTCATGCTCATGTGCCCTATAGTCGCCCATCATTTCTGACGCAACGTTATGGATCATAATTTGGGCCGTTGGGGAAATCATAAGCTTTTTAAATCCCATGGCCGCGATTCCTGCCGCACTTGCAGCAATTCCGACAATTCTTCCGGTCGAATTTCCTGTATAACTTTTTATCGCTGTATATATTTCTGATCCCGCGAAAACGTCACCGCCAGGGCTGTTAATGTCAGACTCAATATCCTCACCGTTTGCGGTTTCAATTTGCGTGCTTATGTCTTTTGGACTTATGGCATCTACTCCGAACCAGTCATAGATCCATTTATCGTCATTGGACACAATTACGCCTTTGATGTCAATTTTTATAACCATTATGCGGCCCTCCTTTCTAATAGCATTTGCAGTTTTTCTGTCATTGCCTTAAGCTGCTCATTTTGTTTGTTTTGCTGTATGGAGTAGTATTCGTCAGCTTTGTCAATGCTAATCATGTTAAGCGGCTGAATTCTTCGGTCGCCGCCCTCGACGCTGTTCATATTTTCGAGTTTCAGACAGTCGTTGATTGACAAGATTCCCCACTGTATACCAAGCGCGTATGCGTCATATCGGCTCTTGAGGTCGCCGCGCAGCAGGGAATTCATGTTTAGCTCAACGTAATACCCTTGCATACGCTGCATGGGGGTTAGGAGTTGCATGTTTATTGCCTCTTCCCAGCGTTTAGCCCACGGTAACATTGTATAAACCACAAATTGCAAGCTGAGATTTTCGACGTTTGAGAAGGTCGCGTGTGTCAGATCTTGTATCATGTGCATCGGGACCCTGTAAATCCGTGCTATATCCTCGATTTGAAAGTGTTTGTTTTCGATTAGTTGTGCGTCGGCGGGTTTGATGGTCAGCTCCTTAACCTTCGCTCCGCCTTCCGCGAGGAATGGCTTGCCAACATTGGCTAAGCCGGCATAGTTTTTATCAAGGTCTTTCTTTAACCTGTCGTATGCCTCTTGGCTTAGTTCGCCAGGATACTCCAGGGCTATTGACGGATTCATGCCGTTTTTATAAAACGAATTCCCGAATTTTTCATATGCTAACCCTAGTCGGATTGCCGATGCTGCATACTCGATAGGACTAAGACCGATTACGCCGTCAAGGGATAGTCCAGGGATATGAAATACCTTATCGCGGGTGAGTGTCTTTTCTTGGATGTTGCCGCCGAATTCTCCACGTATTTTGTAAATCAGCTTGCCCGTGCTTTTGTCGCGCCCAATTGTGACCATGCTCCAAGGATATGGATATAGGCCAACTAAATCCCCGACTGAGTTAAAAAGTTTTTCGGATACCGTGTTGCCCCCTGTGTTCAGGGATACCATGCAGGATTCTTTAAAAGAGAAGGGGCTCATTTCTTCATTCGGCCTGTTGTGGAGGATATCATAGACTATAAGGTCGGTCATTACTTCGCGGTCGCCGTCCGCTTTTTTACGGTAGAGCATGGCTGGCATACTTGCGAGGGTTTCGGATAGAACCCGGATACAACCAAAAACCGCCGTATATTTTAAAGCGGATGTTGTGTTTATTGGGATTTGGCCGTTTATAACGGGTGACTCATCTCCGCGTAGAAATGATTGAATATATTCTTCCCATACATTGCCGAGAATAAGTTTTGCAGCGAATTTCTGTACTTTGTTCAATATCTCACCCCCTTTTGCTGGTGATATTTGTTGAATCATTACAAACTCCTCATTCCACGAACGGCGTACACATTTTCTTTCGTCGCTCCCATCTGTATGGCCACGGCCATGGCGATGATACCGGCCACCGCAATATCAATCCTCTCGACCGATTTGTTTTTCATTGGCTTAATATTGCCGTTTCCATCCATTGCAACGTTTGTATTTCCAAAACACCAGCGGGCAGCGGGGTTGTATTCGTGGGTATAGCCGCCGGTTCTCATTAGCCTCTCTTGTTCTTTCATGGCCGGTGACATATTAGCCATGTTTTGAGGAACTTCATAGAGTTTGACGCCGCCTTTGTCTAGGCGTTGCGTAAGCATTCTGCTATTCCACGGGTCAGTTCCTAGCATTTGTATATCGTATTGCTGATTCGCCGCCAGAATCCGAGCTTCGACGAATTCATAATCAACCGCATTACCTGGGGTAACGTGCAAGTGTTTCGACTTGACCCAGCGATCATATGGTACGCCGTCTTTTTTGACGCGCTCTTTCATGCTGTCCTCTGGTATCCAGGCCTCAGATATTTCCCGCCAATCGTTTAGGCCGTCCTGTGGAGGAAAGAGTAATTTGAGGGCTGTGAGGTCTGTTGTCGATGATAAGTCAAGACCGGCATAGCATTTCTTGCCGATCAGTTCGGCGGGATTCCATTTGCCTTGGGTGGAGTCCCACAGGGTTAAGGGGAGCCAGCCAATCCGCTTGAGTGAAATCCACTGATTGAGACGGAGCCAACGGAAAAGCCGCTCCTCGGCTTCGTTATTGCGAGCGCCTAGTGCGGCTTGTCGTACTTTTTCGATTTTGATTATGTGGCCAAGAGACGGATTAACCTTAAACCAGTTTTCTTCATCCCAAGGGTCCTGATCTTCGGGCAATCCATATATTTTGCAATACCAGCGTGGGTCTATCTTGTCACCAGATAGAATCTCTTGGGCTTTCTCGTGAATCTCCCAGCCGATTGACTTACGGTCTGGGTCATCGCCTGCTGTGGTCATTACCCACCAGAAAGGTTGTAGCCTAGCGTCCCCAGAGCCAAACGTCATAACATCCCAAAGGTCGCGGTTAGGCTGGGCGTGCAGCTCATCAAATATAACCGCCGACGGTTTGTAACCATGCTTGGAGTATGCTTCAGCGGAAAGAACCTGGTACACCGTTTTAGTTACCTTGTCCTCTAATTTTTTCTGACTGGCTGTATACTTGCAGCGCTTCTTTAGCGCAGGGCATTGCTCGACCATCTCAACCGCGACATCAAAGGCAATTGACGCCTGTTTTTTTTCAGCAGCACAACCATAAACCTCGCCGCGCATTTCTCCGTCGCAGAAGGTATGATATAGGCCGGCGGCGGCAACCAATTCTGTCTTGCCGTTTTTCTTTGGGATTTCAAGGTATCCGAATTGATATTGGCGTATCCCGTCTTCGTTCATGGTGCCGTAGACTTGGGATATTGCGTCATGTTGCCAAGGTAAAAGGATAAACGGTTTTCCGTACCAATCGCCGTCAACGTGCTTTAGGCACTCGATAAATTCTGTGACTAATAGTGCTTTATCGTTGTCAAAGTACATTACGGACCACCACCTCGCCTCTTGAGTAAGACAGACATTGGGTCGTCATCTTCTTCTGTGGATTTTGCAAGTCCAGCCCTAGCCCTAGAAACAGGGTCGAGCAATAATATCTCTCCGTATTTTTTTACTTGGGTAGCGGCCTCATTGGCAACCGTTAGCCAGGGATTTTTTCTTGGTTTATTCTGCTCAGATTTGCTTGCATAAACCTCAGATGTTTCTCTTACTTTTTGCATGGCCTTCCGATATGTTACCAGTGCCTCGCAGTATATTTCCAAGGCGTTGACGTCAAGGTCGGACATGATTGGCTTGTCAAGCTCTTTGTATAACTTGACGATCCGCCTCCATTCTTTCTTTGCGTCTTTGCTAATGTGAGATGGGCATCTAAGATTTGCAGAATCAATCCTTGGTTCATTGTTTGCCCTGCTACTTAGATTACTTTTGGTTAGTCTGTTTTTGTCGTTTGTGACTTCCATTACCGCGAATGGATATGGCTTTCTGCCTTTCATAGCGTTCACCTCCTAACTTTTGAACTCTGCCTTTTGTCTGGTAAATTCTTCCCATCTTTTTTTAATGACATCACAGTATTTCTCGTCTAATTCCATCATATAGCAAATGCGGTTTAGTTGTTCACAAGCTATAAGCGTGGAGCCGGAGCCGCCGAAAAGATCCAAAATAATATTACCGGGAACACTACTATTCTGGATTGGATAAGCAATTAACTTGATTGGCTTCATGGTTGGATGTTCTTTCGATCTAACCGGCTTATCAAAATACCAAACTGTTTTCTGTTTACGGTTAGAGTGCCAATTATGCTTTGATTTTGGATTCCATCCATAAATAATGGGCTCCCACTCTTCGCCTTCTTCTTCCTCTGGGGGATCTTCTTTTTCTCCACATAAAATGGGCTCATGTTGCCATTGGTAATCCTGTCTGCCTATTACCATAGAGCTCTTTACCCATATACATGTTTGGGCTAATTTAAACCCGGCATCACAGAACGCTCCACGGAAATTATAACCCTCTGAATCGGCATGAAAGACATATATGCCAGAGCCTGTTTCTACTGCCTGAAATGCGACGACAAAGGCATCGGTTAAGAACTTCCGAAAAGCATCCGCTTTTATATTATCGTTTTTAATCGTTAGCCTATCCTTGGTTTTCCCCTCATAGGCTACGTTGTATGGGGGGTCAGTTACTATTAAGTTGCCTAACTTTCCACCCACCAATTGCTTTACCTGATCTATATTGGCGCTATCACCGCACATTAAGCGATGCCTTCCTAATTGCCAAATATCACCCAGCTTAGTTATCGGCTCAGATATTTCATCGACCGCCGCATCTACGTCGAAATCATCTTCCTGGGCTTCGTCATTATCCATATGCTCAAAACCAAATGGTTCCATATCGAAATTACACGATTCAAGTTCGCCTAACTCTTGTCCGAGCAAGGTGTAATCCCATTCAGCAAATTCATTAGTTTTATTATCTGCCAGCCGGTATGCCTTAACTTGTTCGTCTGTTAAATCCTCTGTATACAAAACCGGCACTTCGGTAATGCCTAATTTTTTAGCAGCCTTTAGTCGTGTGTGCCCAACGATAATGATCCCGTCTTTGCCCACAACAATTGGTTGCTGAAAGCCAAACTCTTTTATACTGGCCGCTACTTTGTCGACCGCTGCATCGTTTTTACGCGGGTTCTTGTCGTATGGCTTGATTTTATTTATGGCTACGGTTTGCACGTTCATGGCGGCACCCCTTAATGGTTTAATAAATCGAAAAAAACTCGCACGGAAGGCTCCAACGGTCTAGGAAGAGAAGGCTACAGGGATTTATACCCCCCTACCCTATCTATTACCAAACCCGCCATCTTCCTTGGCTGTCTTAATATTGTGATGCTGCTCGCTCATTGCTTGATGATTGCTTGGATCCCAAAACAAATTGTAATTTCCTTTATGTGGAATGATATGGTCAACTACCGTCGCTATGGTTACCGCTCCACTCCCCCTGCATTCCTCGCACTCACATAGTGGATGCCTCAACAAGAACTGTACCCTATACCTTTGCCATCGTGCGTTATATCCGCGCTCTGTGCTACTGCCCCTATGCTTATCATACTGCCTGTTATCTTTGCTATGCTCTGGGCACTTGCCTCGCTGTACTAATGCCGGGCAGCCGGGATGTGAGCAGGGACGAAGGGGTCTTTTCAATTTCACTACCTCCATAATGCTTCCCGTTCCACCACGAATGCTTTATTATATTATCTATCGCCCATAATGGTTGAAGATTAGCGTAACGAAAGCATTCCTTTTGTTGCTGTGGGTTACTTAAATTAAAAGAAGCGCACGGTCTAACGTGACCAATTTGCCACCCGTTGCGCTTCCCATAGTTATCCCAATTCATACCATCTTTAAATAAGCTTTCTAAATATAATTTTAATTCCTCTATCGTACATCCTAATAATTTTAACGTGGATGAGCTTTTTATTCTACCTTGCAAGACGTGAATAATTCTCGATCTTATATTTCTTGCGATTTTTCTATTCTCTGGATTCCTACTTCTTCTTGCGCCTACTGCACATCTCGGACATCTTCTTCCAAGTATAAACATGTTTGGTCTAGTCATATATTCATGTCCACATTTATTATGCTTAAATAGCGCTTTTGTGTTAGCATTTTTATACTCGCCTAAAAATGTATATTCTTCGCCAACTAACTCTTTTACCAATCCAATAAAATCATCTTGTGACCTTGATAACTTTTTCCTTATTCTTTCAGATTGACATACACTACATACAGGATGCTGAATCATTACAGAAGCAACAACTTCATATTCTCCGCCACATTTGTTGTGCCTCATTCTAATTTTATTTTTATCCCTCGTGTATTTTCCAAGTATAGTAAATTCACCGCCATACTTATTGGTTATTTGTTTGGTAAATTCTTCATGTGTCTTAGTATGCCTTTTTATCGCACAGCCATTACATGTACCTCTTTGTAGAAGCTTAACCGCTTGCTTTTCGGAAATTTCTCCACATTCATTACATTTTACTAATACATAGCCTTGCGCAGTAGTATATTCACTCAAAAGCGTAAATCTATTTCCGTATTTACTCTTTAATTTTTCTTCAAATTCTAAATGCGAATACTTTACCATTGTCGTATAGCACCTCTCCTCATGCTCTCCATATTTAGGCATAGGAAAAGAACGGTGGAGAAACCGTTCTTTTCGGGCTGCATACCCTATTTTCTATGAAATTTAACTAAGGAGGCTTACTCGGCATCTACCCTCACGCCCTTATTGTTCCGCATCATGTATTCGTACTTCCCATTTACTCTCTCCCATTCAGCCAGCAGCAACGCCTCATCCTTGCATCTACCCCGGGCAGAATCCCAGTGATAGCAGCTAGGGCAGTTCTCTTTATCGTCTTCGTTTTTCGGATTATAATGCCAGCACTTCAAGGTAAACACCACCTCAGTTATATTAAAATTAACCGGCAAGGGCAGGCAGGATAAAAGTGGACAACCACCTGAAAATTCCTTTTCCGGTAACCGTCCACGATTTGTTTTGACCTTAGGCATATTTCTTATTACTGACATTATAACATACCTAATTACTGAAAACTGTTACTTTTCTGGGAAAAAACTGTTACTTTTCTGGGAAAATTCAATTTGCCTTCCTGAAATAGAGATATCTCTGAAATAAAGGACCAAGAATTTCCCATAATATTTCGAATGCTTCTCTATTAATTTTTCTTATTCCCTCCACCTGAATACATACTCTTCCGACTGAATATTTCTCGTTAAAAATAGACTCAATACTCCTCCATGTCATTCCGTCAAAATACTTAGACTCAATAACCGTCCTCTGTTCTCTGGTCAACGCCTTCAGTGCCTCGTCAATCTGCTCAATCTCTACAATCTTGTATTTCATTCTGGATTTATCCTCGTCAATCCACTCCTGAACAAGCTCGGTTGTAACTTCCCCACGACTCACTTCTGACTCAGTAGGTGATGTTATGGCAGTACCATGAGGCATCCCTAATATTCTGCTTGTATGATATTCAAATAGATATAATTCACCCGCTTTTAAAGCATCTTCCCAAACTGATACCCTCTGCAAGGCAGTAATTACCTCTGCCTTGTGCTTTTTATAAAGCCTCAAGCGTTCTTCAAGTATGTTCTGACATTCTTTTAGCATTTAGCCAGCCTGCCTTTTTAGCCTCATCCTTGAATCTTGAACATGTTCCTTGCAAAAATAGTAATCTCTGTTACTCTCGTTATGGCAAGTTATATTGACCACAAAGCATGACCGTTCTCCGCACCAGCATTTATTTGTGAAGTTTTTTCTCATGTTTTTTATTGAGTTTATCATTTATTTTGCCATCCTTTCTCGATTTGATCATCTTGTTTCTTCCGCTTTCTGATCAGCAGCAACGCCAATCCATTCAGCACGCTGGCATCACGTACGACTCGCCCTGTCCGGATTTTCTGAGCATCACAGATGTATTTTCCGTTTCCGATATATTGAGGCGCGCAGGCCCTGTAGTATTCGCCTTTAAATTTCAAGAGTTTCATCCGCAAGCACACCATCCGCAGCTCGGGTTAGGACACTGCTTACATGCACTGAGATAGATTACGGTCGCTCCACACCATGGACAGGTGTTATCATACTGACTCACCCTAGACTTTCTGGCGAGCTCCAGTTCTGTGCCTACTTGTTTTAACAAATTATTCACCCTTACTTACCTCCTAATCCTTGCTTTGACCGCATTCATCAAGACATCCTGCCCGGCAGCTTTTCTCTCTAAGGCTTTCAAGATCTCCCACTGCCACAAGCCCCTTAGCCACCCCAATTCCTTAATTATAATGTTTATGCGCTAACCGCCGGATTGTATTAGCATATGGCTTAACGATAAGGCAACCCCCTCCTTATTTCCTCTCATACCAACTATGCAATCCTTAATAGTTTCTATCATCTATTCCCCATCCTTCCTCAGCCCTAACCCCCACCCCTTCAACACCCTCTCAACTTCTTCGCAAGTCCTACGAGTGCTTTTGCGGAGTTTTGCTATGTCATTCCAACTCAGCTTAACTAACTCTCCTATGGTATCTATCCCCGCCCTGCCTAAGACATTATAAGTTCTTATTGACAACCCCAACTCCGCTATCGGTTTAGTGAGATTATTGGGCTTTTTGAACTTGGCTTTCAGTTTGTCGAGAATCATCACATCCCCACACCACTTTCTTTTTTATATTCAGCTTGCCCATCCATTTGTAAAACTGAGGCTTTCCGATACCCAACCTATCCGCAGTTGCAACCACACTCGCCCCATTATTCAGTATTTCCAAGATAATTTCTCGAACTGGTTTTCCGTATACCATTTCTACATAAGCCATCTTTGGAGGCTTTAAAAAATAACAGCTCAGGGTGCAATATCCACGATTCCTGCGCCCTTCTTTTCTTTGGTTGTAGCTGAGTATCTTTCCGCAATTTAGACATTTCGTGGTATCTACCATCATTTGTTGTACTTCTGGTGGATAGTGAGGTTCTATGGAGTAGTTAGGCAATTTTTTCATCTACCCGCTCCTTTTTCTCCTCCTGTTCATCCATTGTTGGCGTTGGCTCCCTCCCGCCAATAAACAAAACCAATATTATCGCCAGCGCAATCGCGCCCGCCATAGCACCTACTACCGTGCCAATTGCCCCGCCTAACAAAAGGCTGTATAAATCTAGCAGCATTTAGGTGTCTCCTTCCTTTTGTAACTCCACAGCTAAAGCCATTTTCGTGCGACTTGACACTCCCCACGGCTAAAGCCAGGGGATTCTTGAGAAGTGTGCTAAGATAGCCTTATTCTCAAAGGGTTAGCCAGATAGTTTAGAAATACACCGCCTCCTGCACTTGGTTCTAGATATTCAATTCTCATATTAAGAAATTGTTAAGATTTTTGTGCTTTACTTAGTACAAGAATTGTGCTTTCTTATACCACCAGAAGTATTACTTAAAGTACCAGAAAATAAAAGACAATAATAATTATTAAAAACGTAATCTAAATAAGAACAATTTCTACTACAATACCTAAATCCGTCACACATTTCTATTCCTCCTTTTTGTTGGGTTCTTCATAATTTTCTATTAAGAAGAATTTATTATCTTCTTTAAAACATAAATGTTTAGTACATCCATTTTCAAGACACTCATCACAGACAAGAATTGTTTTAATCTTTACTATTAATTCAGTAATTAAGCTCATATTATCAGGATGATACAATACTGCAATATTAACATTCTTATCCTTTAAAGCCCTTTCCAAGAGATTCTTGTCAGTATCTTTATCGGCAGAAAAGATTATTTGTTGCCCGTAGAACTCTTCAATTTTATAAAAATCTCTTATAAATATTCTGTAATGCTTATCTGGATAATTTTTTATAATCCATTTTATAAATTTTACATCTTCTTCGCAATTAATACTCCCACTTCCGAAAAATGTTACATATTTTGTTTTTTGTATATCTTCATGAAAAAGAGGTAAATATTTTTCATCAAAATCAATACTAGATTTTTCATCAGAAGAATTACTAGAAAGATCCCAATAACTACAAATAGGCATTTCCTGGGATTTATTTATTTTTTTGCGTAATTTTGGTATAAAATCACGATTATTCATATAACAATGCTTCATGCACCAAGAAGTACATCCAAGACAATTATCTTTACTAAATGCTTTATAAAAAACTACACTTTCTCCCTGAATTAACCAAACAAGATTATCTCGATTATCCCTAAATTCTTTTCTCTTTTCATATGCTACTTGTGCTTTTCTTTGTTCATCTAACCAATAATATCCATCACACATATATGTTCTCCTCTCTACTATTTTGTTTAAAAAATTACATTGATACTCCCCACGGCTAAAGCAAGGGGTTTTACATCCCCCTGCTCTATACCGCCGCCTGTAAGCCTGCCTAGTCCCTCGCCTGTCTCTTTATACCCCGCTGTGTCCTCCGACGTCTCTACACCCCCCTCAGTGTCCTCTATGGACATATTTCAATTGCTCATACCATTAACTTGACAAAGCCTCCCAATTCCAGAAACCCAGTGTGCCCTTTGCTGGTACCGGATTTTCAAACAGTACCGGATCCCGCAGTATCCATCCCCAGCGGCCCTCTCTCCAATCTCCGAAGGCTCGCTCTTTTGGTGTATCGTACTTACTTCCGGCGAGCCTTACAAGAGAGCGGCAGTCTACTATTTCGACCGTACCAACAATGCATCCAAATGTGTTGTTTATGTCTGTGATCCATGTCTTGCCACGCCCTATCGTGTCGTATGCTTTTAGTCCTTCTTGGAATTCCGGGGTATCCATTAGGCCAAGGCTGAAACTATCTCGCTTACGTGCGGCATGTATGGCTATCCTGCCTCTTATGATGGTGTTCCAGCTTCGCGTTTCTATCTTCTTGGTTCCGGCAATAATGAGACTTGCATATGGTTGCCAAATCGTTATACATCGCATCATGTTAAGCCTCCATCTCTTCGCTTAAAAACTCCAAAGGCAGCTGTACTCTCGTAGCTTTAAAGACTTTCACCAACTTGTCCCTAAAAGGACTAAGTCGGGTCTTAATATCTTCCCACTCAGCTACGCTCCATTGCCCCTGCTGCAACCGAAAACTCCCCCGTGTAACCGTTACCCCTGCACCACCACAACGAATACCATGCAAGAGATAATACAAGGGCTTGTCCATTTGCCAGCAATAGAGAAGTATTTCTTGCCAACTTTTGTGATCTGTCACTAATTCAGGTCGTGGATCGCCAGGATGCCTTTCATAGGTTTTCGATGCGGACATAAATCCCCGGCCTTTCTGCCCAAAACTTTTCAACTATTTCTGACGCAACAAGCGCATCATCTGTCCAGTATCCTAAGTCTGTAAGTATATCCTTAAAAAGTTTCTGGAGATTATCTGTATCTGGACGCGTCGTTTTCCATTCACCGTCTTTATGGCTACCCTTTGGAAAGCACCACTTGACCACCAAGCGAACCGCCTTAGTATATTTCCCTTTTGGTATGTGTCCGGCTAAGTGTGTAGTCAATTTTACCCTAGCTGCTTTCAGGTCGTCTGAATCATAGAATTGGGGCTTGCCATTTACTATTTTCACTTTATGCATTTGTTGTGTTGTAGTTGGGACCTTTTCCATCGGCAGGAAAAATTCAGTCCGCATTTACTTCACCAGCCTTAGTGATGTCTCGGCAGGGAAAAGATTTGCTGGTCCCTCGATACTTTCCCAGTTGATATTTCCATCCAGCAGATCTGGTATTTGCCCTTTAGTGCTTGCCCAATTTACCCCCAGCTTTTCAACTATATTGAACCAATCCTCTACGTCATGTCTAACAATATCAATCTTGGGACCATTTTTTGAGGGTACCAGCTGAATATGCTTTAGCTCGTGATATATGAGCGCAATAATTTGTTCTTTACTCATTAGCCTGGTGTTCTCCTTGAAAATCTCCAGCATGTACCCGAAATGCCTTCTTGTGGTTTGGTAAATAATATCTTTCCATTTGCCGGGCATCTTACTGATCTGAGCATAAACGATCGAATTATTTTTCTTGCGCTCGTCTTCCGTGTTCTCGATGAAGAGGATATTTTTCACCGGAACATATTCAAGCTCTTTGAATTTTACAAACAGGGCTTCGGCGATTGGTCGATAGTCTTCATTAATTTTGTATTTGCCATTAAACTCATCAACTGCGATTATATTTTTTTGAGCTTCCATGTTTTGAGCCTCCTAATTTTTTACTTTTCTAAAACCTCTCCTTGTCACGTCATGTTTTGGGTAGGGGGGACCTCGTTTCTAAAAGGTCCCCTTCTCCCGAAACGTGACACTCGCGGAAAAAAACATATATTTATATATCAGGTAAATTCCGCGACGCGACCACCTAAAAAACAAGGTCGTTACCGCGACGCGACTACCTATGAATTTAAGGTAAATTCCGCGACGCGGAAAACTTAAAAACGCATAATCTCAGGTCTCCGCGACATCGCGAATTACGTATTTTTCTAATTCTCCTCCATTTTTACAACAATCCCACCGTTGTTTTTGTCAACCTTATAGCCATATTTCGCTATCCAATCCCTAACCGTTCTGTCTTTTGCGTCCATAGCCTCAACAAGGTTTTTAACTGTCGGCGGTTCCCCAAAGTTACAACTTGCAACTGCGTTTTCAAATGTTTCCTTATTTGTTTCCCGCTTTTTTTTTGCGCTGGATTTTCGTTTCTCAATACCCTTCTTCCAAGGTGGTTTTTCGCCTTCTGATTCAACATCTTTCAGACTTCCGATCTCGTCTACCGTATGTGTTGGATAATCAAACCACAAATTTACCGGCTTAAATTTCGGGAATTCCCTCAGTGTTCCGTCGATTCTCCATGCTGATCGCTGTCTAATTTTCTGTCTGGCAGCTTCGGTGTCGCTAACCACTGAGGGGTACCATTTCTCCCCTAATAGTCTGTGGGTAATCGTCAGCATGGTGCCTTCACTGCATAGATCATCCTGTGAGACTTCATCTTCCCAGCCCTTATATCTCTTAATGAGCCATCCCTCACATACCTTGCAGACCGCTTTGTTTTCCTCCTGCTTGAGCAAATCCTCATTTAGGTCCAGCTCAATAAGGTCCATAAGCGCGTCTGGGTCCCGAGCAAACACACCTGAGCCCGACGCCCGGTCCATGCTCCGCTTACTTCCCTGGCTACCCTTGCTGTGGTGGTGGCAGTAGATCACAGCTGCCCCCAGCTCTGTGCATACCCGGTCGAATTGATTGCAGAAATTAGCCATCTGATCAGCACTGTTCTCATCGCCTGTGATGACCTTGTAGATGGGGTCAATAATGATAGCAATATAATTCTTCCTTTGTGCCCTCCTAATCAACTTAGGCGCCAACTTGTCCATGGGCACTGACTTCCCCCGCAGATTCCAAATATCAATATTACTCAGGCTTTTAGGCTCCCATCTCAATGCTTGATATACATCCTTGAAACGATGTAGACAACTGGCCCGGTCAAGCTCCAAATTGACATACATGATCTTTCCCTTGGAGCAATCCCAGCCCATCCATTTACGTCCCTCAGCTATGGCACAACACAGCTCTATGAGGGCAAATGACTTGCCCGCTTTAGATGGTCCGGCTAGTAGCATCTTATGGCCCTGTCTAAGTACACCTTCAATGAGTGATGGCGACAGGTCTGGGAGGTTATCCCAAACACTAGCCATGCTCTCCGGCTCCGGCAGGTCGTCATTAATACCCTCTATCCATTCCTGCCATTCCTTCCATGACTCTTTGCCAATGTTGGTATCAACAAGGAACTGCTTCTGTCCGTTCCGCATAACGCCTGGCATCCGACTTAAACGTGATGGATTGCGGTTTTGACTGTCTACCTTAAAGCCATTTTTGGAACATACTTCATATAGATAATTAACCCGCTTACGGTATTCGTCATAGGTGTCTGCATCGATGCGCACGATGGCATGAATACTCTTTTTACCACTATGGACTAGACACGCAACCGGCAATTCAAGCTCTCGAATGATGGCGTTCTGTTTATCTAGATCCATGGCATCAGATTCGACCAGTGCATAGCGAAAATCAGTCACATTATTATTTTTAACGCCTGTACCGTCCAAGGGATTAAAGCGGATCCACGCCCCAACTTCTGGCTTATAGTCACCCAGGACAGCTCCGATGTCACCCTTACACTTGTTGAGTTGTTGTATTAGCTCCCCGGCTGTCCTATCCCAGCAGCCCTTCGTGGGTAAATGCTTACCGTCCTTCTCCCAACTGTCTGTGACATAACCCACGTTTTCACTAGCCTCAAACAATGTGGACAGGTACTTAATTAATTGGTTTACCGGGTCCCATGCATCCGGCTCAATGACTTCCTTACCCTCAACCCATGCTTTGTCTATGACCACTAGATCATCCTTGGGACCTATGATGTCGTTCCAGTCTAACTCGTGGCTGTCTGATCGTTCAGGTCGCCATCCTTGGTCTTTGGCAAGCTGGACGACTGTTCCAGCTGTGACGGGGTTAGTGGATCCCCTGAAGCTATCCCACTTCCGAAAGCACTCGCCCGCATGGTAGCGCCCAACGTCCCGCTTAGACCATTCTTCCCAATCCGAAGCTGTATGCCCTGCGTCCTTGAGCGCCATACCGACATTGATCCAGCCCTGATAGTCGAGTGCGGAGGGGTCTATATGGTCTAGTAGTTCGAGTAAATTAGTTTGTTTTTCCAAGTTTAGGCCCCCTTATACTCACCCGGAATAATCCCATGCGGTACCCGCCAACCATTACCGGCGATCCTATCTATGAGCTTCTTGGCATGTTCAAATTCCCATGTACCGACGTGCTGGAATCCCTTGCTTTCTAAAAATCTGATCTGCTTAGGTGTGGTCAACCCTTCTTCACGTCGTTTACTCAGTCTATCGAGTATCTTTCCCGCTTTGCCTGCGCTCTCGATCTGGTCCGGGAAGATGCCCAGTTTTTCAAGCGTTTTGATTTGGTTTTCAGTGGGTGGCTCCATTTCATAGCCGAAAGCGGGGACATACCCGGCTAAATCTTCAGCCTGTATACTCATTTCAAATTGGAGTGGATCCACTAATTTTCTCTTGCGGTGCTTCATTTCTTGCAATAGTTTGGCCAGAGCCTCTTCACGCGCTGCAACCGCGTCCTCTGTGGCCTTTTGTTCTGCTTCTTGAATATCTACCGGACACCCAGCCTCTTCGATATTCTCGGTCATTTTCTTAGCGACTTCTTCACTTTCGCAAATCAAGTGTGCCGGGTGACAGAGTTCGTGTCGTTCTGTGTGCCAAAGAAAATCTAAGAGCAATAGATAGTTCTTGCCCGGGAATAATCTAGTCCCGCGCCCTACCATTTGACTATAAAGGCTGCGAATCTTAGTGGGCCTGAGTACTACAATACAATCCACACTTGGGCAGTCCCAGCCTTCGGTGAGTAACATCGAATTACAAAGTACGTTAGATTTTCCCTCATCAAAATCTTTCAGAATCCTATTCCTGTTGTCACTGGTACCGTTGACTTCTACAGCGCTAAATCCCTTCGCCTCTAAGATATCCCGGAACTTCTGACTCGTTTTGATCAATGGCAGGAATACAACTGTTTTCCTATCCATACAGCACTTAACCATTTCGTCCGCAATCTGATAAAGATAAGGGTCTAGCGCTGTCCCTATATCGGATAATTTAAAATCTCCGGCTTGTTGGCTTACTCCTGTTAAGTCTAATTTGAGCGGGATTGTTTGTGCTTTAATTGGGCATAAATAGCCTTCCTTTATAGCTTTAGGGAGCGTGTACTCGCTTGCTAAAGTTTCAAAATATTCCCCTAAGTTCCGCATATCACCCCTGTCGGCTGTGGCGGTAACCCCTAGGACATTTGCTTCATTAAAATGATTAAGTACACGCTGATAACTGTCAGACAAAGCGTGATGACACTCATCAATAATAATCGTATTAAAAAAAGTTCGCGGAAACCGCTTAAGTCGATTCTCTCTCATAAGAGTCTGGACACTTCCTACAACTACCCTGTACCAACTACTTAAGCAGGATTCTTCCGCTTTTTCAATTGCGCATCTCAGTCCGCTGACCTTTTCAAGTTTGTCTGCTGCTTGATCTAGTAATTCCCCACGGTGGGCGAGTATTAAAACTCGCTCACCATCCCTGACACAATCCTCGGCAATTTTACTAAAAAGTATAGTTTTTCCAGTTCCCGTTGCCTGGACTACCAATGTTTTTTTAATACCTCTTAACCATTCTCTCTTTACCTTATCCTTCGCTTCTGACTGATATTTTCTGAGTTCCATACCCTAAAACTTCCCTGCTTGGAAATTTCCCTTCGGCTTCTGTGGCCCTTCTGTTGGCTCGTAAAACTTCTTGATTTCATTGAAAACGACTTCGGTTCCATCATCTTTCTTCCACTTACGAATGCCGATCTTCGCTCTGCCACCAGTCCCTATCACGGTTTTAAAATTCATAGTAATCTTCTCGCCTTTTTTGCGTTGTCCGATTGCCGCAAAGAAAGCGCATAGCATACCCTCTGTAATAGAATGCAGGAATAAATTATGTTTAATTACGGTAACCCCTTCAGCTCCTTGGACCTTAATATGAACGATTGCCTTATTGCAAGGTGGAAGCTTGTCGCTTCCTGTGTGCCGGGCTCTTTCAAGGTCAATAACCTCAAAATCATAATCGCCCTCGGGAAGTGTCACAAAATCCGGTGAATCATTTTCTATTTGGTCATCCCAATCAAATTCTCGTCCGACGTTACTCATATTAAAAAATCAGCTCACTTTCACTTTTATTCGGAATTTTTCTTTCTCCGGGTCTTTTAATAACCTTTAAGTTGTTATATTGAGGAAAAGCATCTTTGGTTCTATCCAATAAGCCATCTTTTAGATCTGCATCCATACCTGTGTAAACATAGTTTCCGTGTCTGTCCTCAACTACGGTGTAATACATAGCGCCACCTCGTCAGAATGGTATGTCATCCCTAAAGTCCTTAATCATCTGGAATACCTGCGCCCATGCTCCGACCAGCACCCCGTCAATAAAGGATGGGTCATAGTTTTCAATTGGCGTATTCTTGGGGTAATAACCCTTGCTGCTTACGGCCTGTTGGACCTCCTCGACTGTCACACTATTCTCAGTCATAAGATCAGTTAGGGACTTAGATACGCCTTGTAAATCCTGCTTAATCGGCTCAACTTGCTTAGGTGGCTCCGGTGGTTGTTGTGTTGTGGTATTGTCCTTAGTTGGTGGTACTATATCATCAAGGAATACTGGCTCCTGTTTCGGTAACCCTGGTTTATCTGTACCCCTTTGTGGGATGCAATGTGCAATTTGCGCATAGTCGAACGGTAATTCTTCTTTCAGGTCGTGCCGGTTCTTTGCGTCCCACCACGGAGTATGAACGGTATACATAATTCGTTTACCGCCTTGAGCCTTGTTTTTCCCTTTAGCCGCCCCTTGGTTGTCCACGTTCACGACATAGACTTTGTAATTAGCGAACAGGAGAATATCTGACCATTCTTTTAATAGCGGCATTGTTTTCTTTTCCAGCTTTAAACGCCAGTGATCAAAGCCTCCAATTTCTTCAGGCTGTTCAACCTTTTTAATTTCGGCATGAGCCGTTACGACTACGTTAATTCCGATTTCTATGATCTCCTGAAGTTTATTAAGAAGCCTTCCGAACTCTTCTTTCAGATAGACATAACCCTTGCCATAATCGAAATCTTCAATCCCTTTGAAACCTCCCGTAGCGCAGACGTATTCCGCGCAAAGCCTTTCTGCCCAATCCGCAGTATCAATAATTAAAGTTTTGCATATATCTGGGTTCTTTTTTACGTAATCTACTTGAGACAAAAGCATGGTCCAGCTTGAAGGCTTGGGGAATCGGGCAACGTCCAAGTTTACCGTGCTATCTTCTGTGTCAATAAAAAGTGGATCTGGAAAATGTGAAGCAAAGGTTGATTTTCCCACTCCTTCCGGACCATAAATGACCGTTTTTTGTGGCTTAATCATTTTGCCTTTAATTACTCGCATTAAAATTCCCCCGCTTTCCATTTTGGCGTTTCCTGAGCCGGTTGCTCATCGCCCTTGACATAACCATCTTCAATGACAATACTGCACTCATCACCGGTTGATACCCGGGTGGCTATGGCTTGCAACCCCTCCGCCTCCAACCATCCCCCGAACTCTTTCAGGGTGTCCAGGTCCATCTGCTCTAATTTATCGAGCAATACAAAGCCACAATTCGGATTAAGTTTGCGCACGATTGCGGTTGATACCTTGAGCTGGTCAGAACCACTCATGTTGTCCCACTTGAAACCGTTATAGGTTAGCTCGCCATCCACTACGGACAACCCTTCTAGGGGAAGATCAGCCTCTTTGAGTAGATCAGTTTTAGCCTTTCTAATGCCTTCAATCTGTACACTAAGCCCTGCATATTGGTCGCCATAATCCTGTGCGTCCTGCCCTGCCTTATCCTTGTCCAGATTGGCGCGAACCTTCCGGTTGATCTCTTCAATGTTGGTGATGCTCTTTTCGAGTTCTGCGGTTGATTCGTCATGCAGGTCAAGTGTTGGCTTATGAGCAATTTCAAGATTAGCATAAACATCTGCTTGCTGTTTTTTGAGGTCTTTTAGCTGTTCTTCTAGCCGTTTAATATTTTCGTTTAATGATTTATGCTCATTGCGAAGTTTCTCAACCTGTTGCCGTTTCCGCTGATTCTCACCATTTTGTGCAAGTATGTCTTGCTGCTGCTTGATCAGCTCACTGGCCGATATAAGCTCTTCTGGTGCATCGGAATAAAATATTTGCTCTTTGGCATACTTCGCTTTCTGATCTGCAATCTGCCCGATTGCCTTACGGTGGCTGTACGTTTCCTTTTCCTGCTTTTCTAGCTCAAAGAGCTTGTCGCCAACCCCGATAATCCGCAGGAGAATAGCAGCTTTTTCCGTGCTTGAGGCTTGCATAAACTTCGGCAAGTCCAGTGCAAGTTGCTCCACAAACTCATTAAGTAATTGTTGCCCGCCTTTTTTGCCGTTCGGGTCAATTACCTTGAGGTCGCTGTTTTTCCCCTTGCGCTCCACGATAAGACCGTTTGATAGGGTAATATTTAAGCTAGGCGGTAAGACTGATCCGGTTCGCTGCGGGTCGGATGGCTTAAAACTATTGCCTCCCAGCACCCACGCAATAGCATCTAGTACGGAAGTTTTACCTTGCTTATTTTTACCCCCAATTACGGTTAGACCATTTGCGGTCGGTTCAATCTTGACAGCTTTAACTCGTTTAACGTTTTCGATTTCAAGTTTATTGATTTTAATAGTGGTCAATGTTTTTTCTCCTTTCGCCTCAGTTCTCCTATTTTATTACTGATATCTGCAATAACAATCCCCACACGGGTAAGGTTGACATCATTTTGAATTAAATGATATTGGTTCAATCTCGCCAGCTGCGCATTTGATACGAGGAGTAAATTATTCGGATCAAAATTACGCCGGTTACCATCTCCGAATAGGATATTGTGATTAGTGGGTACCGGTTGACCGTGATGTTTCTCCCAAATCAGAATGTGCTTGCCTTTCCAATTCTTCTGGAATTTACCCTCTTGAATCTTCACTTGGATGTAGCCATCTTCGGTAATCCTTTCTGAGCCGATCGGAACCCAATTATGAGGCCGGGACCCCTTTTTAAATTGCGTAGCTTTCATTCCGGGGTAACTGATCCCCTTTTTGCCTTTATTAGCCGGGGTATGGCCCTTATGGAAATATCCCCTTAAGCCGCTGTCGTATTTAAATCTCGCATAATAAGCCTTTATCTGTTCTTTCGTATAGCTCGTGCTGAATGTTTTGTTTAGTAGTTCTGTCATAGCATTAGGGCTAACCCCAATATAATGTTCTGCGATAAATCTCCGGACTTCATCCGGATATAATTTTGTGGGTAGGCCAGCCAGAATACCACTTCCAATTTCACTTTTTAACCCATTGTTTGTTTTGTATGACTTCATCTTGCTTTGACACTCCCCACGGCTGAAGCTAGGGGGATATAAGGCAACAACTTGGTAAAATCTGTACCGAATTGCTTATTGACGAGTTCAACGAGAGCGCTGGCTGGGACTCCTCTGACATTTTGAAGGATGAAGGCTTTAATTTCGTCCGAATATTTTTTCATCACCCAGCTCCTATAGTCGACTATATTCAGACTTCACACTCTCCGGCATTTTCTTGCGTTCCTGCGGCGCCGTAGTCGGTGTTGGCGCCTGTTCGAGAAAGAACTCTGGAAGCATATCCTTGCCCCGGAGAAATTCCTCTTTCGTTTTCAGCGCGTTCAAAACCATGTTGCCGTTAGCCACAATCTGCGAAGCAATCCCCGTGATGGCCTTCGCGCGTTGAATCTCCTCTATCAGCTTTTCGCTGCTTAAGCTTTCGTCATTTAAGCGTTCCAGTTGCTCAAATAAGTGGTTATTTAAGTCGACAAACTTGTTTTTCATTGGGCCGATCTCCTTAATTATTTATTAAAGGCTTTTTCTATACTCCATCATCGAATAAACTGTTTCTTCGGTAATCTACTCCGATATAATCTAACACCCCTCCTAATCCTAAAGAATTAATACAATAATTATATTGTTTAGGATGAGTTCTACACATCCTTTGGAATCTATTTTCCCCTTTCTCGAGGTGAGTTCCAAACATACAGAACATACATCCTGTCCTCATTGCACCAGTTGTAGTCAACCCCTTGGGAGTGTTGACAATATCGCCATAAATCTCCGCGTAAGGGAGGTTATAGCTTTTGATATATTCTAATACATCTTGGTGCCGCCAAAACATCATCGGTTTTGACGATTTTAACTTTCCATTAAAGGAATTGCATCCAGCTTTTAAATATGCCGCTTTTCTTCTCCTACTTTCTTCTGCCAGTAGTCCTATATAAGCCTTTCGTCCGCTCTCTCTCCCATACTTGCGAGCAGGTCTTTCTTTTAAAATTTCACAACATTTATCTGATACTTTAAATGGTGCATCTAGTAAATATCGGTACTTGACATAGGCCTGCTTATAGCCTTTCTCCCTTCTTGTCCCGTCTATCTCCAATCCCTGCATGGCGGTAACTGCCCAATTGCTGCCCTTTTGAGCATACCGTATTCGACGTGAAACGTCTTTTGATATGACCGGGTAGCCATATTGTGCCAGCACTTTCTCAAAAGACACCTCTGGTTTTATAATTACGACATTATTATATGTTTTAACATGCTTTCGAATTTCTGGGAATTCTAGTCCCGTGTCTATGAAGACCGCAGGGACTTCTGGGTATAAATTCCTAACGAGATTCAGTAGCACGGTTGAATCATTACCCCCAGAAAATGATACATATACTTGACCATCCCAATATTCGTACCACTCTCTTATACGGCTCGAAGTCATAGCTATCTTTGCTTCTAAAGGCAAACTTTGCCGCTGCTGAAGTTCCCAAGATTCCATTTTTTTACCCCCCCCCTCCTTACAGAACAAACTCCCTTTTTTAGTAATTTATAAGGTTAGGACAGATTCCCTGCCTCCCCTTTGACTTTTTAAGCTTCCTCTCGCCCGCCCACATGCAGTTATACCGACAAAACCAATGTGTTTTACCACTAATGGCTAGTTTGTACGTCCATAATTCTATCCGGAGAACGATAAATATTTGTCCGCATTCTTCGCAAGTTCGTTCCTGTCGTGAGAGGATGCCACCAGTGGGGGTGTCGTCGCGCTCATTGTGTTTCATTGGGTTATCACCTCGAATTGTCTAAAACTCTCACAATCTGACTAAAAATAAAATCTGTACACGGTTTCGCCATTCCATTCCCGATGGCTTTATATTTCGCCGAATCGCTTGCCCCTTCGATATCTAGCCAATTGTCGGGTAGTCCCTGTAATCGTAGGCACTCAGTAGGTGTTAATCGGCGTACTCTATAGCCGATTCGTACAGGGTGAGTACAGTTATAGCCAAAACCTCCGTTTGGTTTGGCTTGCAAGGTTCCGCACAAATCCCCATTCTCTTTTCCGTTACGACAATCAAGACCAGCGACATATGGGGATGTTACTACAGTGTCAACATCACCCCTGTATGAGAGATTTGCTTTGGCTAGGAGAGTGTTTGCTGGGTCGGGATAGGCTACGCATTGAGCTTGTGGATGGCAAGCGTCTAATACTCCTGTAATATTGCCACTTATGGGGTCTTGTCTGCCATTGAAGGCGAGAGGCTCGACAATGTATGTCGTACTATCCGGGTTATCAGCCCTGCTCGCTTGCGCTCGTATTGTGTGGGATACCTCATTGCTTCCACCCGGGCCATAGGCTATAGGAAGTAGATATAACCCAGTCTTTGCACCGTCGCCACCACCCCCACTAGTGATAGTCACGGACTTGTTGGCGTTTATCCTAATTCTGTCTGCCGTTCTGCCAAAATCGACCGTTAGTTCTTCTTCCGCAACTACACAAGGTGGGTGATTATGCACCTCTGCCCTTAGCATTGGAGCTACACTTGCATCAACGCCATCTCCAACACCGGCGGCAACTTCTTCCCTCGCTTTTCCGCTCTCCGCAGGATTCCCAGACACGCTTTCGCACTCAGAAAATATTTCTCTGGCACATTCTCCTGAAGAATATCGCTCAAGCTGCTCGGCACAATTGGATACCCACTCGATATAATTATTCCAACGCTGAATCCATCCCACATCTGTAAAGATTTCGCTATTTGCTTGTCTCGCATAGCTTGTACACTCCTTTCTCGCGGTCAAAATAAACAACTCTGTTTCATATGAGATCGGGCAATAGCTTTTCAACAGATCGGTGAGCAAGGCCGTATTTTCCAACAGATTCGCACAACCATAAATTATCTGGCTCATTGTTCCCTTTTTGGCAATCGATATGATGGACGAGTTCTCTGAGTAATAAAGATCATCCAATAATTTCTTCCACAACCTCGATGTGTTTCCAAATAGTTTTTCTAGTTCCGTCACCGTTGGGAACTCGCTTTTGACTATATCCGTCTTTATCGTGGTACTTAATTCCTTTAAATGGTTTTCCAAGTAAGATTGCTCTTTTAGATGCGTCAGACATATCTCTGTCCAATTGGTTAGCAATTTCTCGAAGTCCCTCTTCTCCACGATTGAGAATAATTTCATCCTCTTCAGGAGTCCATCTTCGGCAAATCTTTTTTCTTTCCAGATTGAGTTTTTCGCCCCTCCTTCTGACAGATTTAATTGTCCGTTTAAGATGCAGAGCAATATCTCTATCAGTAGTTGTGAGATGATGCTCAGCGATATAGGAGTCCTCATCTGGCGTATAATATCTACGCTTAGGCAAGCTATGAACACCCTCCTTCTGCGCTGTGGAACTCCCATGTACTGAGCATCTAATACATTTGGGTCAAGGATGAATCCCATGTCTTGAAGATTATCCAAGACGGCTAGAAAGTCTTTCCCTTTCCCTGATGACAGTAGCCCGGGTACATTCTCAAAAACCAATGCTTTGGGATATTTACCGTTCGTAGCAACTTGCATTTCTTCGATAATGCGAATAGCTTCAAAGAATAATGCTGATGTTGCAACATCCGTTTCCTCATCACATAAAGGGCAATTAAATAAAACTTCTCCAGTTGAAACGTGACCGCAGGACTTGCAAGTAACTGTTAGCCCCTTGCGTTTGCCAGCAACGGAAACTGATTGGCAAGGACTACCAAAACTAATAATGTCCACCGGTTCGACCTCTGCTCCGTTTATTTTGGTGACATCACCCAAATGCTTCATGTCGGGGAAATGTTTTTGCGACACCTTTATGGGGAATGGCTCGATTTCGCTCGCCCATTTTGTAACTATGCCGTACTGACTTGCTGAAAGCGGAAAGCCCGCTATACCGTCGAAGAGGGAGCCAAGTGTTAATTCCATTCCATCACGCATCCCTATCCAAATTTCTCAAAACTTCCTCGGCCCACACCCTGTCTACCAGCGATTCAACTTTCGAGACATTTATGCTACAATCTAAGTGATCATTTTCCTCATTGGCTCCCGTTGGCGCGGGAGTCTTTTTTATGTCCCAGGCACGGTTTAAATCCCGAAGTGTGTAGGCAATCTCAATAACCTTCTGCGGTACCGTTGTGCTTTTATCACCCATGATCTCCTCGATAATTCCGATGGCGAGAGTGTTCATTTCGGCTTTACTATTGAGGTCGGCGAACCAGCTTCGGCGGTCTGTTGTGCTCATACTCTACCTCCCCTCTGTCACCTCATGCCCATCTTCTAGGAAATAGCCCCTCCTCATCATCTGCGACCTCGGGTATGGCCTTTGGCTTGCCTTTTGCGGCAATACCCGATGCGTTGGTATCTTCTCCCCGCCCTGCCGATTACAGTTTTTGCCGTGCAGCGTGACGCATCTGTTAAGGTATGGGCAGCCGAATTCGACGCATTCATATTCGCGCTGCTCATTTTTTTTACTCATATGACTTCCCTCCCATCTTTATTATACGATTGCCCCCACTTTCAATAGTTTTTCTTGGGCTGATAGGTACAGCCTGAACGATCGAACATTCCCACTAAAGCTGTCTATCCCCATCGACTCTGGATACTCCTGTGACAGCTCCAGTTCGAGGGATAAATGTGGTATGCTGGGATTAGAACAATTTTGTTTGTGGCTCGTCTGGCATTGCACTGCTGGGCGAGCTGTTTTAGTTGTTGGCATTGGTGGTTACCTCCTTAATTCAATTACTGCGCCTCTTCTGTTTGGATAGAAACCTGAGGTAAGAATAATTCGTCGATGGTCATCTCTGGAAAATATTTGTTCCTGATCGCAGCGATTTCATTCAGGGTAAATGCAGTTATCCCCGTAACCTTGTTGTATGCGGTCTTTGGCGAGCAGCTCAAGGCTGCCATGACAACATCAATAGGCTTTAATCCCTTACGTGCAACCTCTGCTTTAAATGTGGGATAAAACGTTTGTTCCATTTTTCACTCATCTCCTTTTTACGAAATCTCGTAACTTTATTTTAATAATATACGAATATTTGTAGAAAATCAAGCACAATATTACTACTTTTCGTAAAAAATATATTGATTTTCGTAAAAAAATAATCCCTACTATATATATGCTCACCAAATCCTCTGAGCTAATCCAGGTCTCTCATCTCTGCCGGCATAGGATAGATCATGTCTGAGTGCTAGCCGTGCAGTTAGATATGATTGACTACCTATATATACTATGGTATCATATACATAAAGGAGAGTGATACCATGAGGGAGACAAAAGATATGATGCTCAGATTGCCACCGGACTTATGGAAGAAAGCAAGCTATCATAAGATAGAAACAAGTGAAAGCATCACGGCTTTAATAACCAGATTACTGGAAGAATATTTCTTAACTAATCCCGAAAAAACTTTTCAAAACAAATCAAAATAAATTAAGAAAACCGCTACAACCCGCATTATAAGCGGGTTGTAGCGTAAAAAAAACTTTTAGGAAAACCCTTGACAAGGTATATATACCATGGTATACTGATATCAGATGAGGGAGATGCCTTCCACCCCGCCGAGAATGATTCGGCGGCACACCTCAGGGAGACAGACGCCGACACGAGATGAGAGACGAAAAAAAACTTGCGCCAGCCGGGTTAAACTGGCTGGCAGATAAACCCTGACAGCTCTAAGGGAGCGGGGGAAAGGAGTAAGAAAATGAAAAAAACCCTATCAGTTATCTCACTTGCTGGAATGTATGCGAGTGAGATCAGAATAGAAGACCGCGGCGGCAATGGAGTTTTCGTTTTGTTTCGCACTCCTTACGGAGTCGCCTATCGAAAATTCGGAACAAGCGAACTGGCTGAAAGGTTCGCATCAGGCGAAAAAATTGAATTCGCCGTTCCCGTTAAGTCCAAAAAACTCTTGATAACTGCTGCTGGGTCAAAGCCCGCACGGTTCGAGAATTGGACCGAGCGTATGACTAATGAGGAGATTACCAGAGAGCCTGTAACTGGGTACCACTTCGGGTTCTCAGGAAATGTATTAGCGCCAGTCGAAACCTGTTTCTACGGATCATGGGCAACGGAAAAAACCCTGGTGCCACCGGGAACAATCATGATAGAAATCCCGGTTGGTACTAAGATTAAGTGGTACGATACGGAATTTAGGACTATCTTGAGCCCTGAAATGCCAGCTTGGAAGCTGAAATCAGGATGGTTAAAAACTAAACTATTGCCGCAGGCGTAAAAAGGCGCCGGGCATAAGGAGTTTTAAAAATGAAACGATTCAAAAATGGGGTATTCCCCAATAAGTTTCGGTTTTGGACTAAAGCCGCATGGGTGGCGCATATAGATGCTCTTGCGGCTGATGCTGATCGGTGGTGGTGGGTAGATCACCACAACTTAGATTAGTCTATATTATCTGCAGAGGATATCCGGCTATAACGGTCGGATATAATGCACCGGCGCACGTTCCAAGTCGTGGCGATGCTAAAAGGAGGAGTTTTAAAAATGAAATTCAATTTTTCAGGTATGAACAAAACTCATTTCTGTCCTATCGCGGAGCCGCATGCTCCGCACGTGATAGATTGGTATCCTACGGTCTGTCACGGACAGCTCGAACAGTTCTGTATTGGCAGAAGCGGGGACGGAATCTCGATCGTGATCAAGGCTGCGTGGCCCGGCAGCGCAGAATATCCAGCTACAGCACGTGGCAGCTGGGATGAGGATGAAAATGTTTCCTGATTCTGACCTGGACGGCTTTGACCATCCCCTAAAGCATCCATAATGGGGTGCTTTAGGGGATGGTCAAAAAATCCCTAAGAAACTAGCTTATAGGCTGGCAAACCCCGGCAGCTCTAAGGGAGCGGGGGAAAGAAGGAGAAGAAAATGGAAAAGGAAAAATTAACCTGCAACAGATATCAGGATGGGCAGGACATGTTATGGTCTTGCGAGTCCTGCGAGCTGAACCGAGGGATTTCTAATTGGCAGGGCAATCTCCCCTGCGGCCGGCAGAATTGCTGGTTCAGTTGCACCGTCTGCCGGCATAACGGCATGGAGCAGAAGTGCAGTAAACCTTTATCACATGACGGTTGAACCCGTCCGGCACCAGCCCTGCGGACGGGAAAAGCCGTCGGGGGAAAGGAGTTTTGGAAATGAGTAAATACTATTGCAGAGACGTTATGTCCTGCGATGATTGCTACAATGACGGCACTATAACACTACAGCGGATACACACGCCACATTGCCAAGTATGCGGAAAGCGACATACACCCCTCGCCTTAGTCTATTTTGTTCGGGATGATAATAACCTTTGTTGCTATGAGTGCGCTTTGTTGTCAGGTCTACCCTATGAAGCGAGAATTTTCAAGGAGAATGATTAGTATGGATTTGTCTTATATCCCCATAGCTGAAGCAAGGGGTTTTACGGCTATTCTGATATTTTATGACCGTAAACGCAAAAAGCCTCCCTCCAATTAAGGAGAGAGGCAAAAGGAACTTGTAAGTAATCCTTACAAGTTCAACATAAAACGCAAAAAGCCCTCCCATCATTTCTGGTAGGAGGGCTAAATTATTATACAAGGCGCTGTAAACCCCCTTGCTTTAGCTATGGGGAATGTCAAATAAACGCTCTAATTTCCGGGAACTCTTTTGCGAGTTCTAAAAATAGTTCGGGTTCATTCTTTTTGAGGTGGGCAATACGCCCATAAGTTACATAAGATCCAATCCCGGCCCAGTTGCTGTATCTTGCCCATTCATAGCCCATCTGTTCCGCTTCATGATCGTACCAGGAAAGATAGGGCACTTCCCTACTAATGATATAAGCCCAAATCTCCTCACCTTTCCAGTTCAAGACAGGATTACATTTATATCTCTTTTCGGATTCTGAATAATGAAGCGTCCCGTATTTATGCAACCATTGACGCTCGTTGCTTTCTTCCGTTCTTAGGCCTAAAATTTCGCAATCAATTGCAAACGTTTTCCGAGCTGTTTTTGTTCCGGCAATAAGATTGGCCTTAATCTCTTTTCGTTGGACATTATATATACTTCCTGCCTCACGATAGATCTGCAGCACTTCGCGAGGAGTTTTCACGCGATGGTAATTTAAGCCATACTGTTTTGCATAATCAGCGTACATACCTACGGCCTCTTCCGTGTCTCCGCCACGCCCTCTGTCAATATTTATAACTAATATATCAGGCTTGATTTGTCTGGCAATGTCAAGGCATACTAGGCTGTCTTTACCAAAACTAAATGAGATGGCTGGTTTTTTCGATATCTCGATCGCTTTAATAATAGCTTCTCGTGCTTGCATTAATTTTTTTGTGTATCGGGAACTCTTCGCGATGAGACAAAATCTTTCCCGGTCATCTTTATCCATCACCCATTACCCCGCTTTAAAATAAGGTAAACCAAATAAGCTGAAAATGGTACACGCACAGACCCGTATACTAGCCAAAGGCTCAAAATTGAGGCATTAAACAGCATGGCTAGGGCCGCCGTCGCAAGAAAAATAGTCATTAAATATCTTGATTGCTTTATGTTTTTCCCGTAGATCGAAATTGCTGATAATGCGCTAAGTAGGGTTGAGCCCGCGACGAAAAGTATCACCCCGGCTGTCACGGCAGGCGTGTTGAGATTATATATCCCGAATAAACCTACAAACACCATGTAAATTGCAAAAACAATGGTGGCGACGACAAAAGGCTTGATGCTTAATGTATGCCGCATCGATTCTTTTCGTTGCCACATTTGTAGGTCGACTATCGGAGCGGCAAAGAGTATTACCGCCCCCCAGAGTGCCCATTGAAGCTGTCCGATGTTGGACTGAGCGACGGCAAAGGATGTTTTTTCCGCCAGACATAGCGCACCCACCATAAGAAACATCCATATAGCCAGTTGTACGATATCCCCTTTTACAGACCCCGAAAAACCTTTTATAAGCACTATAGCCAGGATTAGTGCCGCAAAAAAGGTCCATGCCCACGTAACACCAAGTATTGACATGGCCAGCTTGATGGCAGTCAAGTTTACGAGCAAGGAAAAGAATTGAATAGTTAGGGTTAATACTTTGTAAACAGGTTGAGCACCCGCAGGCATAATATTCTGGATTGTTTTTTGCCCGACCTTTTTGATGAGAAAGCCAAAAACCAGCAAAGTCAACGCGTTCGCTGCCGCCCAAATAAGGAATGCGCCCAAACCCTTCTGTTGAATAACCTGCATCCCCACGATAATAGACACTCCCCATGCCCAAGAGGCTGCTATGGACAAGCCGAGCCAAACATGCCTAAACGGTTTTTTGCCTATTAAATATGCTTCATGATTCAAGGCATTCTACACCTCACAACATTCAGCTGGTACCAATACGGCGGTCTTACTCCCCACTCGCTATCTCCATCCTGATCGGGGATGTTCCGCATCAATATGCCGTTTTTCCATATAGACCAATCCTGCTTGACCTTTTCGACAACCCATTCTGTTACCTGACCGAATCCCTGAGACGTTTTCTTGCCAAGTGAAGGGATCTCGTCGAGGAGGCTTTCGATCTCTTCCTTGCCTCCAACTACATACCAAACAATTTCAGGCGTAAGGATAATATTCAACGGCATTCGATAGGCCTTATAGGTCGCCGAAGTTGTATTAATCCTCCCTCGCCGACCAGCAAAGTCCACATAATCCTCGGCTAACTGCGCATCGAATCTTTTATGCCAGTACGCAGTTTCTTCCCCGGCCTTCCTGAATTGCGCGAATGATGTCGCATAAATGTCCCCGTCCAGCTTTTTCAGCGGCAGTTCAGGCTTAATTATTTCCGCATCGATGCTCGGGTCCGAGTTGTAATACTTCTCCGGATGATATTTTTTTATCCACGCAGCTGCCAGAATAGAATCAAAAGGGAGATAGCCGTCGGTCGTGGCTATTCTCCCGTCAAACAGTTTTGCAGTGATTTTTAGAGGCTTCATGCGTTTGCCTCCATCAACTGTACCAAAGTTTGCTTGTTCTCGATCAAGTAATTGTCATACATATCCTGCAAGAACTGATCGTAATTCTTCTTGGCCTCCGCTGCTGGTGGGCTTAATAATACTCGCTCTGGATGCACCGAAAGAAAATGCTCCTTTTCTCCATCAACGGTCATTTCATAATCGAGAGAGCATAGCCCATCACCCTTCCGGCTCTGGCCACCAATGTATGGGGCTTCGGCAAATTGGGTCAGGCAGCTCACGAACGCACCAAGTTCCAACTCGGTAAAATCTTTCAGTGTTGAGTGGTGGTACAATCGGCTCCCGGCAGCTAACAATTCCTGTGTATAACGCATTTGCTGCGGAGCGTCTTTCTTTTCCTTTTTTGGTTGTTCTCCGGCAAATAAATCTCCAGTAATTACTACCCTATCCTTATTGGTCTGTAAAAATACCGCCAAGTTATCATCTTTCGCATCGTCTTTCCGTGTAAAACTTTGCTCGGTCGTCCATGTTTTCCAACCTTTCGCCTCTGGACTCCGCAGCTCTTCCGGAAGTAAATGCTGGACTTCTTTGCCCATCGGATATGAGGGGCCTATATTCATTTTGCCCGGTAAAATCTGATTCCCAACGCCACCGCCAAAAATACTAAAAAACGGCAATACCTGTCGGTATCGCTTGCCCTGGTCAATGTCTATAGATTGAGTACCGCCGATGGCTCCCCCTGAAAACAACAGGTAAAATAAGTCGAGCGGCAACCTCGCACCTAATTTATTGAGTAAATACTTAGCCCCCATATCACGCAGCTGACCGCGCCAAGCGTTGCCGGTATAACAAAAGACCTCGCATGGTTTGCCTGTGGGGTCAATGATAGTAACTGTGTTTAAATAACTATCAGGGCCAATACTTACCCCGATATGGCTTAATGGGGCTAACATTGTAAATACACCGTCTAATTTAACATTCATCTTTTAATCCTCTCCAATTTCAAATATTCGGGCTTTTCTTACTGCCCGTAACGCTAAGGTTGGATTTGGTTGAAGGCGAAACGCTCGAATTATAAGGCGTATTGCGATTCGTTTCATTGGATCGCTGTTGACCTCTTTCCGATATCGGCACATTTTCACCCTGACCGACATTTCGCTTCGTTTCAGCCTCTTGGCAATTTTGTCATAAGCTATACCCTTAGCTCGCCATTCACCCGTCTTTTGCATTTCCCGCTCCGTCCAATTCTTCTCCTTTCGCTTGTCCCGCATATACTTGCTAACGGCATTGATTCCCACGCCTGTAATGGCTGATATTTCTCTACTGGTCATCCCTCGATATTTCTGGATCTCCCTGATTTTCTCTTTTTCTAGCCTCTTCAACTCTTTTTCGCCTCACAGCCATAATCTTGCGGTGCAAAGTAGAATCTTCGCCTAGGATTGTTGGCACGACCGGCCAGCTCCCTTTCTCAGGATAATTAGATACCGTTACTGGAATATAGAATATTTTCCATTGGTAGCTGCCAAAATATACACCGTGAACCTCTTTGATTATTTTTGGCTCCTGCAATGCCTGCATAATAATGTCCATGACCTTGTGCGCCGGTACATTTGATATCCTGGACTGGAATTGCCTTACGGCATGAGGAGTAATAAAATAGGGTCGTTCGAACTCCAAGACTACTCCTCCTTATCGACGCTCTTCCATTCAACATCCTCAATAGTAGCATCTTTATAAAGTTGTGCCTCGATTGGTTTTTCCCGCTCCAGGCGATCGCGAACTAAGGCGATAATTAGCGATGTTTTCCTGTAAAGTGTTTCGAGTACGATCTGATCGTCGGATTCCTCAAGCAGTCTGGTCCAGAACTGGCGTTTGCCGTCATCTACCCTAGACCATACTTCGCCAGTTGAGTGGTCCACATACATAGTTGCTGCGTCAAGATCAGTTTTCATATATCTCGGAGCAACGGTTCCGCACATAAGTTTTGGCTTGAGTTTTTCGATGAAATCCGTTAGGTCCTCGGCTCGTTTGGCTGAAGATTTGCACGCTCTCTCTATCTGACTCCACATTTCTGGCGTTACCTTAAACCGCCGAACATCCCGACTACGATATATCCCAAAAACCAATAGGGACCCAAGTGCCGCTGATTCATTGGATGTGTCAAAGCCGTAGATCATTCTTCCTCACCTCTTCTTTCTCTTTTTTAGCTACCATGACAGCCAACTCAAACAATCTCATCCCACGCTCTTTTTCAATTTCATTCTCGAGCTTTTCCCATCTATCAGTGCCAAATGTCTTAATTCTCGAAACATTATAGCTCCCAGACCGGATCTCATCCTTGGTAAACGTTGTGTAGAGCCGCTCGATTACATCTAATAGATTTGCAAGCTTAGATCGACTAACCTGAATTACCACCTCCTCGAGCAATATCCAGTAATTATCGCGCTTAAAATTAACTCGTCCCTTGAAATGCAGCCACTTTTGGCCGCTAGTAGCCAAAACGAGTACAAACGGCGGCTCAGGTGGATCGAGTAGGGTGTCCCGCCATTCACCGCGGATGGGGTGCTTTAATGCGAAGGGTGTCGCTAAGATTGAGTACATTCTGAGCGGCTTGTTGCTCAGGCAAAACGTGCATTCTCTGCATATCGTTTGGCTCCTTGGCGCTCTGGCGTATGGGGTATCCGTAAACGTCGGCTTGATAACGGTTTTACGCGGAAATCCTTCTGTAATTTCTTTGCCACAGAGATAGCAATTGCGGTCCGTTGTGGGCATAATTCCTACGGGATATTCATAATTAACAGGTTTTTCGTTCACGATTTGATTCCCCGTGGCCTTGGCGGCCAGATAGACCAATTCAGTCGGTTTCAAGCTCTCTCCTCCTTAGGAATTACCTCCCTCCAATTAAGGAGAAAGGCTTATGATACTATATTCCCCGCGCGGAAAAATAGGTTTTACTTTATAGCCTTACTCGCTTTAATCCTGCCCCATATAGCCACTGCGCTACCAATCGCACCAACCACGACCATAGCAAGCTCTATGATACCGTTCTGTGTCTCTGTGTCGATTGTAATGTTACAGCCACCTACAATAAGCGTGATAACGGTAACAATCGAAGCGATAATAGTTCTACTCATGTACCAACTTTTTTGATCTTTCATTTTTATCATCCTTTCTTATGGTCTATTTTGACACCCTAAATGTCCAGCTACCTTGTCACAATCTTCGCAATTCGCGTACCTGCAATCCGCAGCCTTAACCCCGCACAACACACAGACACACTTGGGGTCGCAATCGCACCCAAAAATGATATAGCCAGTCACGCCAAATCCAGCCTTTGGCAAGCGAACCCCATCGCCTTTATTTTTGCGATAAGATCCTCTGCTTTGCCTTCGCGAACTCTGACGCTAAGGTATATATCATCAGTGGCAATACTTTTTTTAACGGGTTGAATCGTAGCTGCTGCAATAGCCTTCAAAATCTTAATCTCCGCATCAATCGCCTTAATCAGCTCACCCCAATTTTTGCCGTTCTTCTCTAAGAACTCATGCGGATCGAGATGATCGGTCTCGTGGTTCATTTCGGCAATTCCCCGATGACTCCACACATTCGGACCTGTCTGCCACCCATACCGCACACACGCATCAGCCACAAGCCAGACGGTACGTTTCCAGACCTCAATAAAAGGGCCAACCTCACACATTTCCACAGATAGGAATTTGCCGTTTGCCGTGGGTCCACTGTGCCATGCTTGCTCATTTTCAGGAATACAGCGGATTATACTTGTCGGATCCACGAAATAATGCGCCGATGCTTGCCGATCACCTGAGTTAAAGTAATCATGCTCATTTTGTGCCGTAGCCCCTGGCGTGGCTGTGGCATGCACGACTACACCTTGGGGTAACAACTTTTTACCCGATCTGTTGTATTTGATTAACTGCTCGTAAACAGGATACATCTATTTCCCCTCCCCTTTCTCCTGCAGCTGGCTAAGTACCTTTTTTATCACTGGTGGCAACGGCACGCCTAATATCCCCATGTTTTCCGTCACCGATATCCCTTCTCTCGCTACGTAAAAGTAAATAGCCAGTGTCCGGAGTACCGGCTCCGCATTGCCGACCATCCCATCGAGTAGGACCGCTATAACCACAACGGCGAGAACAAGACCCTTTCGGATTCCACCCCAGAGCATCACCTCACTATCCACATTTTTGTTTTTGACTGCGCCAAGGAAGCCTGTGACATAATCAAGCACCATGAGGATAACTAGGAGCTTCAGGGCTATGTCCCATCCACCTAACCAGGCACTAATGATCGTTCCAGCGGCTGCCACTCCGGCATTAAACCCTAACTCTTTTACATTCATCTTCGTCCTCCTTTTGTGCATAAAAATAACGCCTACTGGCGTGAGTGAGCGAACTATTCTTTTGTGTTTAGCTTGGCGACTTGTTGCTGCAGTAGTTCAATCTGAGCATCTCTCACAGCCACTACCTTAGCCATTTCCTTTATTTGATTTAAAAGCTTATCAATCACACTATCGCCGCTTACTTCCATTCTTCTCAACCCCCTACCATGCGTAGATTTTTCCCGTCCAGCTATTGCTACCCGAGCTATAATTGTATAATCGAATGCGAGAGATATTCACATCGGTTGTTAGTTGAATGTTTCCCAAGGTTCCCGATAGTATATACAGCGGCATTCTACCCAGACCGTGATAGTAGTCATAATACGATCCTGGAGCTATTGTTAACTGGTCGCTGATCGCATTATAACTTCCCAATTTGTCTGCGCTGGTAGCTGAAGTTGCCTTGCCACTAAAAGTTGTGGCCGTTATTGTGTGCCCAGAAGCATTGATGTTGCCATCAACTGAGACATTTCCAGTAATATCCGCTCCTTGATAAGCGTATAGCTTCCTTTCAAAGGTATCAATGTCCGATGACAGATATCCACCAGCAAACATACTTGCGACATTTAAAGTCTCTCCCCCCTGAGCCGCATTTTGCTTAAATGAGAGAGTTGGTAAGTTGTATGAGCCATTTGGGTTAACTGCCAGCTCTAGACATAAGGTAGTATCATTATATCCCCTTAATGTCGATCCTTCCATTTTTAGATAGTTACTTGTTGCCGTCTTAACGATAACTCCAGTTAGTGTCCCGCCGCTGATTCGATCCGCAGAGATTGTGCCTGAAGTAATACTAGAGGCGCTTAGATTTGTTACGTTGATTAGTGAGCAGTCTAAGGTTCCAGACTTGATTGCACTAGCCACAATTCCAGCCCCAGTGATCGCGGTGGAGAACGCCCCACCTACCCCCGCGGTGCCTATACCGATGCCTCCTGACGTGATCCGCACTACATTGCCCCCATTTACGGCATAGAACCCTGAGGCATCCCAATAGAAATTAGAATTTACAGATATCTTATTTGTGGCAGAAATCAGGAAGTCGATGTTACCCTGCTCGATATCAGTTAGTGGTACCGCAGCGTCCGCAGTAGCTTGAGCTGCGTTCGCTAGGGTCTTGGCCTTGGTAGAAATGGCATTCAGCAACACAGTCCTTGCATCGTAATAGGCTTTGAAATATGCCCGAAAGATAGTGTCGACAATATCAGTCGTAGTAGATAGGCTGTCATAAATAGCCACCATACTGGAGTTAAGAAAAAAGGAGGCTTTATCGTATTCAAGCGAATCAAGATAAGAATTCAGGGTCGAATATGCATTGTCGTAGTCCGTTTTTTCGGTGGTAATCCCAAAGCTGGTGGCTTGGGCATCGAATAGTGGTACCTCTGAGTCTATTACTTCCCGATCTCGCTGCAATGCCTGTTTTTCCACGGGGGTGAGCTTGTTATCGTTAGCTATATCAGCCAGTAGAGTGTTTGCAGCAGCTGCATCCGATGCAGCAGTATTGGCTTGTTCTTGGGCGGTAGCCGCGTCAATTAATGCCTGGTTTGCGGTTGTGTCGTCAGTATACTTACTAGCCTTGTCCCAATCAGAGACGAGGTAGGAGCCGACGGCTTTGGTCTGAATGCACAGCATTAAATCCCCCAAAGATCCATTGGTTGACCATAGGTCCCCGGCATCGTAAGGGGTTGTGGGCTGCACAGTGAATACTCTGCGTTTGTTATCCGCAGTATCTTGGGCAGCTGCAGCCACTGCCATAGCCTCAGTTACGCCAGAGTCGGCGATAATGTTCCAGCTGTATACTCCGCCATCTATGACAAACCGGTATGCATACCCGGTTAGAGTGTCATAGAACAAGTCCCCTTTGTGCTCATCTTTTAAGGTCGTAGTGGTCCATAGGCTTGCAGGCTCATTCAGGAGCGTTGGCGGGTATGCATAGAACCAGGATGTTATATTACCGTCTAGCTGGGATTGAATGTCCGCGAGGTCTGAATTATAAATCGTGCTAATGAAATCATTCAGGGCATCAGACGGAGCATATCCATGGTCGAATAATGTTCCTGCGCCTATCTGTACCCGGTCCGCTAATAACCTGCCAGCTGTAATCAGATCGGCTGTGAAGCCTCCACCGTTCCCAAATGTGCGCCAATCCCAGTCACCCGTCACAGGGTCCTTACTGTCCGCGATCCCAAATATCCCGCCGCCCAGTTTCATGGCCTTGGTTGCTGTGGATGGATCCGGGGTGTCGTAGATCATTATGCCATCGGTATCGCTGAATACGACATAGCCGCCTGCAGACCTTAGCTCACTCGTTAGATCGTAGATCGCAGGACCGAGGACCGACGGAACAAGAGCTGCTGCATTATCCCAAATACCCGAGTTGTTTTGCACCTGTCTATTGATTTGATTCTGAAAGTATTGGCCTGATGCTAGGTCTTGTCGAAAGCTTCCAAGAGTGATTTTTGTTTTATCAGGTTCAAGTAGATCTCTTTGGATCTCAATAACCCGAACCATTAGTTGAAGAGGCGGCGAGAAGTTGTTATCAATACAAACGGTAATATCTCCAATTCTCACAGCTTCATGGCTGTAGCCAGAGGATAACTGCTCCAGTGATATAGTATCAAATTCATAGCTAACTATTGGCACCTTAGCAAGCTCCAGAGCCGCTTGGGTCTTGGCAAGCAACGCAGCTGGGTCGGATTCTTGGCTGTCGTCAAAGATGCCGAATCTGTGCCTTGTTCCTTTTATTCCATACAATGCTAAGGCGTCAACATCCTCGACGTACTCTTTGCCCCCGTTGATAGACGCGAAATTCAAGCGTTCCCCGCTGGTAGTAGCTTGGCCCCTGCCGTACATAGCAGTGTAGACGTTGTTAAAGTCAACCTCACGCGCTACTTTCAGTAGATCTTTACCGAATACGAACTGCTTGCCTGTAGTGTTTCCTCTTCGCGCTACAAGGTCAACGTAACGATGAGTGATTATGTTATTTGCGACCGTAATCCGGAACTGCAACTCACCTTGCCAAGTTGTCGCTACTTGCTGAAGGCATCCAAGCGCTGTTTGATAATCGAACACAGTAGTCTGATTACCCAAATTTGCAACATTACCAACCTCCCAGCGGCTTTGCGAAAGAGCAGATGTTACAGCCAACCATGCCGAGGCGTTATTTACGCCCCCGGAAGGAACAATGTCGCCCAGTAATTCGTAAAACGCGTGATCACAGTAGGCTTGCTTTATTGTCGCCGAGTCGTCTGTATCGACGATCCGCTTTACCTCGAAGAGTTGCCAATTGGAGTCCAGGTCTTTGAAGGCTACCAAGCTACCTTCTACAACGTACTGAGCATCGTCGTGATCTGCCGGTATCGAAAACGTGAAAGTGTTTTCTAGGTTAATCTTCTCGGTGTGTAAGGTAATGTAATAAGGACAGGCTGCTCCATCGTTAGACAGAACAGCCTGCAGGACTTCGCTTTTGTCGAATACCAGGATCATTTAATCACCACCTTCGTTGGCGCCAATAAAAATATCTCCAATTGACGGCTTAAGGGTTTACTTATTTAGCGCGTTATCTCATCAGGATCGCTATCAGGTTTTCTTGTTCGAAGTTTGAGTTTGTGAGTTCTGTTATTATCTCATTTTGCTTTGCTATCGTACTTTCCTGTGTGTCGATCAGCTCTAATAAGTGCGTACAAATACTATTATCATTACTGCTCACTAAATAATCTCCCCCATATATCCATTTTAGTTAATGATTTTCCTGACGAAGGTGAGCGACCCCAGTAACTTTGTTTTCAGATTGTGACTATCGCAATGTTTCATGATACCAATGTAAGATTGGACGCTGCAGTTAACTTCTTGTAGATCTACGTCCCCTCTGGCATAGGCACGCTGGAGATACCCTAACCGGCGTTTCATCTTCAAAGCGCTTTTCTTGCGTAGCTTTTTGTGTGTTGTCCAGACACGAAACCCAACAAACTCAACACCTTGTGACACAGTTCTAACCATGGTTTTATTGTTAAGTTTTAAACTTAGATGATCAGTTATAAACTGGTCAATCTGATCTTTGAGTGACCAGAGATACCTCTTGTCTTCATGGAGCACGACGACATCATCCATATAGCGCAGATAGCGCTTGACGTGGAGTGTTTGCTTAGCGTACTGATCCAGCTCATTAAGATATAGATTGGCAAACATCTGACTCGTTAGGTTCCCGATCGGCATCCCGACCCCATCAATCCGATCTGCCTCAAATTGGTGATCACCAAGTGGAATGCCAAACTTCGTGTGCTCGCAGCGGATGATGCCTTCTAATAGCCAAAGTAAGTCATTGTCGCCAATGCGCCTGCGCAAGATCGCCATAAGTACGTTATGATCAACCCTGTAAAAATACTTGGACACATCTAGCTTAAGCGCATAAAATTGCTCATGTCGACGATCCAGGTACCGCATCCAGTATTGCAGCTTGTCCGCGGACTTATGCGTTCCCCTTCCAACCCGACAGGCGTAGGAATCACCAATGTACCCTTTTTCGAAATACGGATTAAGTATTTGATAAATGGCCCACTGGACGACTCTATCCCTGAACGGGAGCGCCATAACGAGGCGTTTTTTGGGTTCGTAGACAAAAAATTCTCGATACTTACCAACTCTGTAAGTTTTCGTCATGAGTTCGTGCTGAAGTTGAATTAGGTTCGCTTCTAAGTGATTTGTGAATTCCATGACCTCTGCGCGATATCTTTTTCCTTTGCGGGCTTTTAGATAGGCACGATACAAATTTTCGAAACTATAAATTTTATCATATAGGCTACGAATCTTATGCAATGTACCTAAGTACCTCTTGTCACTAACGCCATGCGTGGCCTCTTTCGTTTCCTACTCGCGACCTTCATGGCAATTTAATGTTTTTCCTGTTGTCAGGAAGGGAAATGGACCCCTTTGTCCTC